>NZ_NFLA01000021.1:0-44920 GCF_002160675.1 Erysipelatoclostridium sp. An15 | reverse complement strand
TTAATTAAAAATAGCAAAAAAATTAAATTTTCCAAAAAATAATCTTCAAAACAAAAAAGAAGCTGTAACGCTTCATTAAAGGTTAAAAAAACCTCCTTTCGTTACAGCCCCTTTTTAAATATGTTTTATAAAGGAAAAAATAATTTTTAGAATTCATTTGTTTTTGTGATAAGATTTGTTAAATCTAGAACTAATGAATTAGATTATATATGTTAATGGTTATAATTGGAAAAAATGGCGAAAATATAAAGAAGGAAGATGTTTTGATTGTTTAGATAAATTTATTAATGAAATTGAATTTATTGGTAAATAGAATTATTTGTTAACTATATTTTAATTTAAAATTGATTTAAATTTAATTTTATAGCTTGATATGGGAAAAATATTTGATTTTTTCCATAAAAAGTTAACAAAAAATATCGCAACAAAGGCGGTAATGGGATATAATAGAAATGTACGAAATTGAGAAGAAGGACGGTAATATAAGTATGTTGAAAAATAATGAAGTAAGCAAAACAAAGATAATCTGTACTATTGGACCAGCTTCGGATAATAAAAAAATGTTATCTAAATTAGTAAAAGCTGGGATGAATGTAATGAGATTAAATTTTTCTCATGGTAGTCATGAAGAACATTTAAAGAAAATTGAATTGATTACAGAAATTAATAATGAATTAGGAAGTAAAGTTGCTATCTTGTTAGATACAAAAGGACCAGAAATTAGAACTGGTAACTTTGTTGGGGGACAAACAGAATTTAAAAAGGGACAAGTTTCTGTCATTACACCTGAAGATATTGAAGGAACAAGTGATCGTTTTACAATCACATACAAAGAATTATATAAAGATGTTAAACCTGGTGGTTTCATTTTAGTTAATGATGGTCAAGTTGAATTATTAGTTGACCATGTTGAAGGTAAAGATATTGTTTGTGTATGTGCTAATAATGGAGTTGTAAAAGATAAACGAGGAATTAACGTTCCTGGAATCAAATTAGGTTTTGAATATTTATCTGAAAAAGATATTGCAGATATTACATTTGGATGCACTCAACCATTTAACTTTATTGCTGCATCATTTGTTAGACGTGCTCAAGATGTAATTGATGTAAAAAAATTATTAATTGAAAACGGACGTCCTGATATTCAAGTAATCGCTAAAATCGAAAACCAGGAAGGTGTCGAAAATATGGATGAGATTTTAAAGGTTGCTGATGGAATCATGGTAGCACGTGGGGACTTAGGGGTTGAAGTACCTGCTGAAGATGTACCATTAATTCAAAAAGAAATTATTAAAAAATGTAAAGACAGTGGTAAATTAGTTATTACTGCTACTCAAATGTTAGAAAGCATGCAACAAAATCCACGTCCAACTCGTGCTGAAGTAAGTGACGTTGCTAATGCTATTTTTGATGGAACTGATGCAATCATGTTATCTGGGGAATCAGCTTCAGGTTTATATCCTCAAGAAGCTGTAATGACTATGAATAAAATTGCTTTAACAACTGAAAAAAGTTTAGATTATGATTCATTACATCGTCAAGCAGTTAGAACTGCACCACAAGATACATCGGAAGCAATTTGTATGTCGGTAGCTGAAATTGCTTCAAAATTTAACGTAGCTGCTATTATTGCATTTACAGAAAGTGGTTTTACTGCTCGTAAGATGTCACGTTATCGTCCTGAAGCTTTAATTATTGCAGCAACTCCTGAAGAGAAAACAACTAGATCACTTGCGATTAACTGGGGGGTATTACCAGTAAAATGTAAACATATGCAAACTCGTGCAACTATGATGGACTATGCTGAAATTTTAGCTAAAGAAAATGGGGTTCAGTCTGGTGAATTAATTCTAGTTACTGGAGGAAAACCAGGTATTAGTGGTGATACTAGTTATTTAGAATTGATTAGGGTAAAATAATAATTATTAAAGACTGGATTTGATTTAAGAATCAAATTACAGTCTTTTTTTTGTGGTTTGTTAAAAGTCAATGCTTTTATTTTCTTAATTGATACGATATACTTATAATAGTGGTTATGAAAGGAGATTTTATGAATTATTTAACATTAGATATTGGTGGTAGTTCAATTAAGTACGCTATCATTAATAAAGAAGGGGAATTTTTAGAAAAAGGTAATGCTCCAGCACCAAAAGATGGAATTGATCAATTTGTTTCTATAATTGGTGATTTATATGATAAATATAAAGATAATATTGTTGGAATGGCAATTTCAATGCCTGGAGCAATTGATCCTGATAAAGGTTTTGCTTATACTGGTGGTGCCTATGAATATATCAAAGATATGAATATTGTCGAAATATTACAAAAACGTTGTCCGCTTCCAATTACAATTGGTAATGATGCTAAATGTGCTGCTAATGCTGAAGTAGGATTCGGTTGTTTAAAAGATGTAGATGATGCTGCTGTAATTATTCTTGGAACTGGTATTGGTGGTTGTATTGTTCAAAATGGTAAAGTGCACATTGGTAAACATTTTTCTTCTGGGGAATTTTCATGGATGAGAACTAATGGAGATGATGGTAATAATTTTGCTAATACCTGGTGTTCTTTAAATGGTATCGCAGGACTTTTACAAACTGTTCAAGAAGCAACGCATACTGATCAGGTTTTTAATGGAAAAGAAATTTTCGAAATGGCTAATAATGGTAATCCTGATGTGTTAGCGGGATTAGACAAATTTTGTAATCGTTTAGCGGTACAAATTTATAATTTACAAGCTTTATTTGATCCAGAAAAAATTGCAATTGGTGGAGGTATTTCAGCACAGCCATTATTATTAGAATTAACTGAAAAACACATTGAAGAAATGTATCAAACAGGATTAGAATTTAATTCACCAATTTCTAGACCGGTAGTTGTAGCATGTAAATATTTAAATGATGCTAATTTGATAGGAGCTTTTTATCAACATATTAATACTTTTAAAGACTAGTTTTACTAGTCTTTTATTAAATAATCGGAGGTAATTTATGCCAATAGTATTTCATGAAAAAAGTAAAACTTTTCATCTTTATAATCAAGAAGTAAGTTATATTATTAAAATTTTAAAAAATAATCAATTAGGTCAATTGTATTATGGTAAAGCGATAAAAGATCGTGAAAATTTTGATCATTTGTTAGAAATGTATCATCGGCCGATGGCAGTTTGCAGTTTTGAAAATGATTCAACATTTTCATTAGAACATATAAAGCAAGAATATCCAGTATATGGTAGTGGGGATATGCGTCAAATGGCAATTGATATTATTCAAGAAAATGGTAGTCGGATTTTAAATTTTACTTATCACAGTCATTTAATTTTTAATCAAAAACCTAAGTTAGAAAATTTACCGGCAACTTACAGTGAAGAAGAAAATGAAGTGACTACGTTGTCAATTACCTTAGTTGATCAAGTAATTAATACAAAAATTGTTTTAAATTATACAATCTATGAAAATATGCCAGTTATTACTCGTAATGCATATATTGAAAATAACGGACAACAAAAATTAGTGTTAAATAGAGCTATGAGTTTATCATTAGACTTACCAGATAGTGATTATATAATGTTAGAACTCACAGGGGCCTGGTCACGTGAACGATATGTAAAAGAAAGAAAATTAGAACATGGAATTCAATCGATTTATTCATTGAGAGGATGTTCAAGTAGTAATTTTAATCCTTTCATTGCTTTAAAAAGAAAGAATGCTGATGAATTTAGTGGGGAAGTTTTAGGGTTTAGTTTTGTTTATAGTGGCAATTTTCTAGCCCAGGTAGAAGTGGATACTTATAATTGTTCTAGAGTAATGATGGGAATTCATCCACATTGTTTTAAATGGAATCTAGATCCTAATATGCATTTCCAAACCCCAGAGGTAGTAATGGTATATAGTGATCAAGGGCTAAATAAAATGTCACAGACATACCATTATTTATACCAGAATCGATTAGTTCGCGGTAAATATCGTAACTTGGCAAGGCCGATATTAGTAAATAATTGGGAAGGAACGTATTTTGATTTTGATGAAGAAAAAATATTAGCTATCGCAAAAACTGCTAGTGAATTAGGAATTGAATTATTTGTATTAGATGATGGCTGGTTTGGTAAAAGAAATAATGATCATACAGGTTTAGGGGATTGGTATGTTAATTTAGATAAATTACCAAATGGAATAGCTAATCTTAGTAAAAAAATTAATGATTTAGGATTAAAGTTTGGTCTATGGTTTGAACCAGAGATGGTCAATAAAGATTCAGATTTATATCGAAGCCATCCGGAGTGGGTCTTAGCAACTCCTAAGCGCAATATGAGCCATGGTCGTAATCAATATGTTTTAGATTTTTCTAATCCTGATGTTATTGAATACATTTATCAAATGATGGTTAAAATAATAGAACAAGGAAACGTCAGCTATATAAAATGGGATATGAATCGCTGTATGTCTGAAGTATATTCGTCTAGTCATCAAAGCTATCAGCAAGGGCAAGTAATGCATGAATATATTTTAGGTGTTTATTCATTATATGAACGTTTAACTAAACGTTTTCCAGATATTTTATTTGAATCATGTGCTAGCGGTGGGGCAAGGTTTGATCCAGGAATGTTATATTATGCACCACAAACATGGACTAGTGACGATACCGATGCAATTGAACGTTTAAAAATTCAATATGGAACATCATTAGTATATCCTGTTTCAAGTATGGGAGCTCATGTATCAGCAATACCTAATCATCAAGTATTTAGAAATACTTCACTTGAAACTCGGGCTAATGTGGCCTATTTTGGAACTTTTGGTTATGAGTTGGATTTAAATAAATTAAATGATGATGAAAAAAAGAAAATCGTTGAACAAATTACTTTTATGAAAGAATATCGTGAGATCATTCAGTTTGGAACTTTTTATCGCTTATTAAGTCCGTTTGATGGTAACGGAAATGAAACAGCCTGGATGGTTGTTTCTAAAGATCAAAAAACTGCTATTGTTGGCTATTATCGAATCTTATTAGAGGTTAATCAAGGTTATCGTCGTTTACGATTACAAGGGTTAAATCCTGATTATTGTTATCATGTATCTAGATTAGAAAGTGATCATTTTGGTGATGAACTGATGAATATTGGTTTAATTAATAGTGATCATTCTTGTGGTGAAAATCATGAAGTATATGATGGTACTAATGGTGATTATTATTCTAAAATCTATCTTTTAAAAGCTAAATAAAGCTATTAGGCCAGATAAATTCTGGCCTAATAGTGATTTTTGTTTAAAAGTACAGATTATTATACAAACATGATATTAATATCTTGTGTCTGTATTTAGATATTTAAGGTGTCTATTTGATAGGATACATTAAGTTGCCATTAGATTTTAAAAACTACTTTTATCTAGTTTACTAAATAGTCTAACAATATCCTATGTATTTAATAACGTAATACTGATTATTTATTTTCTTTACTTCTATTGTTCCACCTAAGTCTCCAGGTATAGAATACCAGCCATTATATTTTATATTATAGTAAAGACTATTTTCATCTGTTTTATCAATATTTTTAGATTCTTCTATTTCTATAAAGAAAGATTTCCAACTATGTGTTTCATCATATATAAATTCAACAATAGCTTCTCTAGGTGTTTCATTATTTAAGCTTTCAAATAAATAATTTGTATATAACTTTAAACATAGGATTGCAATAATAACTATCAAAATACACTTAAAATATCTATTCTTTAATAAATTAATAAATTTTTCCATAAAAATCTTATCCTTACATGTAATTTACTTTTTTCATATTTTGATATTATGTCGGAGTATTTTAAAAACTGTAGTGGGGCTTTTTTATTATTAGTAAAGTAATTTTTTATCTAATGAACTAAGTTCATGTTAATGGAATAAATACCTATAAACAGTAATATAATTTTTGATGTTTTGAAAACATTTTCTAATTACATTATATATTTGCAATCTGTTTATATCAACTCATATATAGATTATCTATAAAAGATATCATTATGTTAAGAAAAAATTTAAGTTAGATATGCTTTTTTAAGTTATATATTCATTTTTTTGAAGAATATGATTCTTTATATTTATAATATAAAATAATTCCTGCCAGCAAAGTTGTTATTCCATTTGATAAAATAATTGTTATATCATGAAGGATAAGACCATATGCAGTCCATAATATAACACCAAGGACAAAAATGATATACATTCCTAAAGATATTCCAGAAACATCTTTTGTTTTTAAAACTTGCAAGACTTGTGGGATAAATGAAATTGTTGTAAGTAGTGCTCCTATTGGACCAATAAATTGAATCATATTCATGCCTCCTTTTTATTTATAAATCTTCTTACAAGAGTATTATAGATAAAAATTAAGTTAAAAAAAGAAAATTAGAATACAAAAAAACAGTGTTACATACTTTTAAAGAAAATTACTTTAAAAGATGAAACACTGTAAACTAATATTCATATAATTGATCATGGAGCTGATATAAATTAATGGCAGTATCATAGTTGTTTTTGATGATTATTGAAATAAGAATATCCAAAATATATGAAACTGAAGTGTGGAAAAGAGAATCACCTAATTCAATAATATTTTCTTTATAGGTGCATAATAGACATACATCCACATTTTTTACAAACGGAGAATCTTTATTAGATGAAATAAAATAACAAAGTGTCCTTTTTTTTCGTAAGTTTTGAATCGCTTTTAACATATTTTTATTTTGCCCATTCTAGAAATAACAATGATTACTGATTTTTAATGTAAAAACTAATATAATAATATTTTATCTATTGATAAACATTTGATAATTTACCAGCTTGCATAATATTATGATAAACATATTCACCAATTGATGCATTTGCATCTAGTGCAAAAATATTTATTTGATCAACATTTTTTATAGCTTGCTGAATTTTTTCTAAGTCATCAATAGATAATCTATTTTTTGTTTCTAGTAGTACTTTTTCATGTAATGAAGAAACCTTATTAACAATAGATATCAGACTTTCTTTTTTCTCTACTTCAATTTCCTGATAACTATTTTCTTTTAAATCAGTTAATAAATGAATTTTAAAATCATTAAATCCCTGATAACCTAATTTACGAACAAAACGTACAATAATAGTTGCACTTGTATATGTTTCATTAGCTAATTGTCTTGTTGTCATTTTAAGAACTTCTTCACAGTGATTTAAAATGTAATCGGCAATTACTACTTCCCTTTCGGTAAAATTTACTTTTTGCTGTAATTTTTTTAATAAGTTCCATGATATCACCTATTTATAATTTTAATATACTATGATGCTTTATTTAATAGAAATTAAATTATCAAAAATATTTTCAGGTACAAAAAAGAAGAATAGATAACTATCATCTACTCTTCGTATTTTATTATTAATAATTTTCACACATTCTTTCAAAATATGCTTTTGGATATCCACATACTGGACAATTTTCAGGTGCTTCTTGACCTTCATAAATAAAACCACATTGACGACATTTCCATCCTTTAGGAGCATCACCTTTAAAAGTAGTACCATTTTTAAATGCTTCTAATAATTTTAAATAACGTCTTTCATGAGATTTTTCAACTTTAGCAACATATTCAAATTTAACTGCTAATTCTTCAAATCCTTCTTCACGAGCTTCTTTAGCCATTCTTACATACATATCTGTCCACTCATCATTTTCACCTTGAGCAGCAGTTTCTAAATTTTCGTCAGTACTTCCAATACCATGGAATTCATTGAACCACATCTTTGCATGTTGTTTTTCCTGGTTAGCAGTTTCTTCAAAAATAGCTGCGATTTGTTCATATCCTTCTTCACGAGCAGCTTTAGCGAAGTAAGTGTATTTGTTACGTGCCATTGATTCACCAGCGAATGCTTCCATTAGATTTTTTTCTGTTTTAGTCCCAGCATATTTATTACCACTGTTTTCATTAACAGCTTCAAATTTACTTTTAGGTGCTTTACAAACAGGGCAAACCCAGTTTTCATCTAATTCATTCCATTTTTTTTCTTGTGTTGCTTCATCATAAATAAAGCCACAAATTTTACATACGTATTTCATTTTTATCCTCCAAATTTCTTAAATAGTAATGATTACTATTTAATTATATACCTAATATTTTAAAAAGCAAGCAATAAGTTCTAAATGAATAAATAACTCATATAAATAATACGAAGAGAGGAGTTTAACATGGAAACAAAAAATATTTTACATGATATCGCTAAAAGATGCGATGGCGACATATATCTAGGGGTGGTGGGACCGGTACGAAGCGGGAAATCTTCTTTTATCAAGCGGTTTATGGAAATGGCGGTCATTCCATATATCGAAGATAAAGATGCTAAGTTAAGAGCTATTGATGAACTGCCCCAATCAGGCAAAGGAAAAATGATAATGACTGTAGAGCCGAAGTTTATTCCAAATCAGGCTATTGAAATGGTTATGGATGAAAACTTTAAAGTGAAGGTAAGGCTTGTTGATTGTGTCGGTTATGTTATTGATGGTGCTAAAGGATACCAGGATGAACAGGGAATCAGGTATGTAAAAACCCCTTGGTATTTAGAATCAATTCCTTTTGATCAAGCGGCTAAAATAGGAACTAAAAAGGTAATTCAAGATCATTCTACTATTGGAATAGTTATAACTAGTGATGGTAGTATATGTGATATTCCAGGTGCTAATTATAATGAGGCAACCGATGATATTATTGAAGAGTTATTAGAAATAGATAAACCATTTATTGTCATTATTAATAGTCGAGATATTAATAGTGTAGCGTGTCGACAAGAATATAATCGTTTAACGGCAAAATATGATGTTCCAATCTTAACTATGGATGTTACCAGAATGGAAGAACCACAGATTGTATCTTTATTAAAAGAAGCATTATATGAATTTAAAATTAGTGAAGTACGGATAGAAGTACCAAAATGGTTAGCGATGTTATCAAATAATCACTGGTTAAAACAAACGTTGGATAATTCTTTAAAAGAATCTTTACAGTCAATTAAGAAATTTAAAGATGTTGAACGAATTGGCGATACTATAAGTGAATATGATTTTGTTGATAAAGCTTATTTAACGGGAATTGATACTACAACATCGAGTGCAACTTTGAAAATTGAAGAAAGAAGTGGACTCTATAATGAAATATTAGAAGAAATAATTGGTGATAAAGGATTTGATCAAGCAACGTTTTTAACTTTTATTCAAGAACTAGTTGATATTAAAAATGAATATGAAGGTTTTTCGAGTGCTATTAGGATGGTTAAACAGACTGGTTATGGTTATGCGATTCCAAAATTGGATGAAATTGAACTCAGTGAACCAGAGTTAATTAAACAAGGACCACGATTTGGAATTAAGTTGGTTTCTAAAGCGGGAACAACTTATATGATTAAAGTTGATATTGAAAGTACTTTTGAACCAATTATTGGATCGAAAGAACAGGCAGAAGCCTTCATTGATTATTTAAATTCTAATGGTGATGATAAACAGGCAATTTTCAATTGTGATGTGTTTGGTAGAAAGTTAGGTGATTTGATTGAAGAAGGTATGTATTTTAAATTAAATGCTATTCCTGAAAATGCAAGTATGAGAATTCATGATATTTTATCAAAAATTGTAAACAAGGGTAAAAGTAATGTTATTGCTATTGTTTTATAAGGATTAATAAAAAACCGTGAAATTAAGCTGTAAAAATGGTAAATTATGGTAATGTTCAAAAAGGTAAATATTGCTTCTAAAATAGCTTGAAATCGGCACTTTTTAATGTTATACTTTCGTGGTATTAGATTTTTGGAGGTAGTTATGAATAAAAGAGAATTAGTTGAAACAGTATCTAAAGAAAGAAACTTAACTAAAAAAGATGCAGAACTTTTAGTCGACACTGTTTTTAATACAATTTCACGTAGTGTCATCGAAGGAGATAAAGTATTAATCTCTGGATTTGGTACATTTAAAGTTAATGATCGTAAGGCTCGTAAAGGAATCTCACCAAAAACTCAAGAAGAAATGGTAATTCCTGCTAGTAAAACAGTTACATTTAAACCTAGCAGCCGTTTGAAAGATGCAATGAATTAATTCATTGCATTTTATTTTCTTCATAATCAGTTAACAATATAGTGTATAATAATACTAAAAGGAGAGTGAGAATATGCCATTTTATTATTTCCCAATGAGCAGAGCTTACTTAATAGGTTATTTATTAGTAATCATTGGCTCTTTGATAATGATTTATGCTCAAATAAAAGTTAATAGTGCTTACAGTAAATATTCTAAAATTCCTAACAGTCGCCATATGACTGGGGCGATGGTAGCTAGAGAAATTTTGGATCGTAATGGTTTGCAAGATGTTAGAATCAATGCTGTTGGTGGAAAGCTATCAGATCATTATAATCCTCGTAATCGAACAATTAATTTATCACGAGGCATTTATGATGGTACTTCAATAGCTGCATTAGCTGTTGCAAGTCATGAATGTGGTCATGCGATTCAACATTTAGTGGGATATAAACCATTAGTTATTAGAAATGGGATTTTACCACTATGTAATGTGGGACAATATCTAGGATGGATTGCAGTAATTGTTGGTTTAATTTTTGGAAATAGTAATATTGCTTGGCTGGGAGTTATTTTAATGTCTGGTATCTTATTATTTCAGATAATTACTTTGCCGGTAGAATTTGATGCTTCATCAAGAGCTTTAGGAATTCTAAAAGCAAATTACTTAACTACTGATGAATATAGCGGTGCTAGATCAATGCTGTCGGCAGCAGCATTTACTTATGTAGCGGCAATGCTTTCAACTGTATTATCATTACTTAGAATTGTATTGATTGTAGCTGGAAATGATCGTGATTAAAATCTCAAAATTCATTTGAGATTTTTTCTTTTATCTTGAGTAAATTGATAGTATAATGATAAACGAAGAAAGTTGGTGTGATTTTGAAATTTTTACGAAAAAATCGTTTTAATATATTTATTGTTTTTTTAATTTTACTATTTATTTTTGTTAGTTATTTTATGTTATGGGTGCACTTACCATATTCGCAAAATCAAAATGCTATTAAGCGGGTTGAAAATCAAATTGTTCAAGCTAATGAGTATAGTGATGTTGAATATTTTGATCGTTATGATAGTGATAAAAGCTATTATATTATTCATGCAACAAAAGATGATAAAAAACAATATGCAGTTTTTGATGATAAAGCTAAATTTATTAAATCTTATAGTGAAGATGTAGTGGATCAGCAAGTATGTATTGACGATTTTATCAATAGATATAATGTTGAACCTGATAAAGTTACCATTGGCTATGAAAATGAAATTTTTGTTTATAGTTTGATGTATCAAGGAAAGGATTCATTGATTTATGCTTTTTATGGAATTGATACTGGCGATTTTGTAAAAGCATATCGTATTGATAATGGTTAGTAGTATGTTAAAGAGTTTGGTTTCAAGTAAATGTATTAATTTTGAACGATTGCTTGTTTTAAAAGCAAAGGAATTAGGGCTTGATGGAAATGAGTGTCATATTTTGTTATTAATATATGCTTTAAAAGAAGCTAGTGTTCGCTTGATAACACCGGCGATGTTACAGAATTACTCTTTATTATCAACTCATGATTTAAATAAGGTTTTACAAAGTTTATTAAGTAAAAAGTTTATTTATAATCGTTCTGGAGCAATTAGTTTAAATCATTTAGAAGAAAGATTGTTACAGGAAAAAAATGAAGAGGAACCAGAAGAAGCAATCAGTTTAGTTTCTATTTTCGAAGAACAGTTCGGACGGGCATTATCACCTATTGAATTGAATATTTTAAGAGAATGGAAAGAAAGTAATTATGATGATGAAATGATCGTTAAAGCTTTAAAAGAGGCTGTTAAAAGCCAAGTATTAAATTTTAGATATATAGAAGGGATACTTCATAATTGGGCTAAAAATGGGGTTAAAACCCGTTATGTTGAAAGTGAAGAACCACAACGAAGTGTACCAATAAGTGAATATAAGTGGTGGGAAGATGAATAAAGAAAAGACAAATAGAGTATTAGAATATTTTAATGAATTGTTTCCTGATGCTTATTGTGAATTGAATCATGAAACAGATTTTCAATTATTAGTTGCCGTAATGCTTTCGGCACAAACTACTGATAAAAAAGTCAATCAGCTAACGGAATCTTTATTTAAGAAATATCCAGATGTTTATACAATGGCAAATGCCAATTTGAGTGTATTACAAGAAGATATAAAAACAATTGGTTTATACCGCAATAAGGCTAAAAATCTTTTAGCGATGGCAAAGACATTAATTGAAAAGTTTGATGGAAAGGTACCAAGTGATCAAAAGCAGTTAGAAAGTCTACCTGGAGTTGGACGAAAGACAGCAAATGTAGTTCGTTCAGTTGCTTTTGATATTCCAGCTTTTGCAGTCGATACACATGTTGAAAGAATTTCGAAACGGTTAGGTTTTGCTAAAAAAGATGATAGTGTATTAACAGTTGAAAAGAAATTGTGTCGTTCTATTCCTCGAAATTACTGGAATAAAGCTCACCATCAATTTATTTTCTTTGGTCGTTATTTTTGTAAAGCTACTAATCCTAATTGCAATGAATGTAAACTATCGGATATGTGTAAAGATCCAATAAAAAAGAAATATCTTGATAATATAAAAAAATAATTGTAACAAAACAATTATTTCTTACTTAAAAACCTCTAAAGAATATTCTTTAGAGGTTTTATATTATCCACTTACTGTAAATGTAGTAGATCGATTAACACTATTTGTACCATTACTTTCAGTTACTCTTACTGTATAAGTGAAACCAGAATCTAAAGTAAATTCTCTAGTAGCACTACCTGTAAAAGTAATTGGATCAAGAATAGATTCTCCTGTAGAACTCAAAAATTGAATTGTAATAGTATTACTTTCATTTTGAGCGTGTACATTTATAGCAATTGATGTACCAGAAATAGTAGATCCATTAGAAACGGTGCTACCATTACTTGTTATTGTATAATTAACATCATCTAGTTGTGAAGTATTAACGTTGATAGTTCTTTCTACTTTATTAGAAGTTACTTCTAATTCAGCATATTTATAATAACCGACAACTCGAACATTACCAGTAGGTTTATAATTAATAGTTCCCGTATTATTTGATAATGTTTCAGTATGAACTAATTGATTTGATTCATCATAGACTTCTACAACATAGACCACAGTTCCATAAGTAGTACCTGATGAAGTATCATAAGCTCCAAAAGATACATTTATTGTTCCACTGCTATTAAGTGTGGCTTCAAATGAATTTAAATTATTAATTGTTGCTTCAGCGGCGGTTGATGTAGGACCTTTTCCTTTTTTTGCCCAGCATGTAACTACACTGCTTGCAGGAGTACTAGAGCTTGGACTTTGATAAGGATATACTCCAGCGACAATTTGAATTTGTTCAACACTGTCAGGTTGATCTGGATATGATTTCTTTTCGGTAGTGTTATCTTCTAAATATTCTAATAAATCTCCAACAACTTTACCAGGATAAGCACGATATCTACTAGTGTTTTTACCCTCTTTTAATGCTTGAGATTCAAATCCCATCCAAACTGAGCATGTATAATCAGGAGTATAAGCTGTCATCCATAAATCTTTACTAGCACCACTTTCAGTATTTGAAGTACCAGTTTTAGCTCCGACATTATCAATACCAGATAAATAAGCATAGCTTCCAGAACCACTGCTTGAATAACTTAGCATTGTCTCTCTAATCATAAATGATACATCTTCACCAAGGCTTTGAGTAGCATTATCTTGAATGTCTTGATCAACATTAACAGTTTCATTTTTATCAACGATTTCTACATAATTAATAGTATGTGATTCAATATATATACCATTATTAGCAACTGTAGCATAGGCACC
Source organism: Erysipelatoclostridium sp. An15 (assembly GCF_002160675.1). Classification (NCBI taxonomy): domain Bacteria; kingdom Bacillati; phylum Bacillota; class Erysipelotrichia; order Erysipelotrichales; family Coprobacillaceae; genus Thomasclavelia; species Erysipelatoclostridium sp. An15. The sequence continues at coordinate 30,973 of NZ_NFLA01000021.1, read as the reverse complement.
TGCTAATTCTACTGGACTAACACCTTTGGCCCATCCACCGATTGCATATGGCAATTGAATACCATTTTCTTCTTCATATGACATATCAATTCCTAATGATTTCATATCTTCAATAACGGCATCTTCACCACCACTATCTAAAACTTGTTCAAATGTTGAAATGGCTGGAATATTCCATGAATTTACTAATGCCTCAGAAATAGTCATTGAACCATGGAAGCTTCCATCCCAGTTTTTAGGTGTCCATGAATTGCTGCCATGAGAATTAAAAGTAGTTTCTTTATCTTCGACAGTATGACCAGTACACCAATCTAAATATTTATAAGCTAAACCATAATCTAAAATTGGTTTCATTGATGAACCAGGCTGTTGTTTTACAGTTGCTTTATTTAAGTCACCAGATTTATAGTTACGACCACCAATTACAGCAACAATACGACCATCTTGAGTTGATTGAACACTACCGGCCATTTGTAAATCTTCATCAGTGTAATCATAAGTTTCACCATTAGCCATTTGTGTAGCCATTCTTTGTAAATCCTGATTACAATATGTATAAATATTCATTTGTGTTTCTGCAGGATTCATACCTGTTTTTTCAATTACTTCTTCGGTTACTAAATCAACATAAGCTGCTAGTGAACTATCAGAAGTTGTACTGCTTTGAGATAACATATTTTCAACTTTAACTTGTTTTGCAAGATCGCATTCTTCTTGAGTGATATAGCCATGTTGAACCATTAAATTTAAAACTACATTACGACGAGAAGTTGCAGCTTCAAGGTTGTAGTATGGATCATAGCGAGAAGGTGAGTTTAATGTTCCAGCTAATAAAGCAGCTTCTGGTAAAGTTAGTTGAGAAACATCTTTATTGAAATAATATTTACTAGCTGCTGCTACTCCAATTGAACTAGTACTACGACCAAAATAAATCTTGTTTAAATATAAAGTGATAATTTCTTCTTTACTTATTTCTTTAGTAGCCTGAATAGCAAGAATTACTTCGCTTAACTTACGGGTATAAGTTCTTTCAGCATCAGGAAAATATGATTGCTTAATTACTTGTTGAGTGATAGTAGAACCACCACCTGTAATTCTTAATGAAGCTAAGTTTGTAATAAATGTTTTTGCAATACGTGGTAAATCAAAACCATCGTGTTCAAAAAATCTAGAGTCTTCAGCTGATACAACCGCATCAATTAATACTTGTGGTAATTCTTCATATGTGACGTTTTCACGTTTACCATTTTCATCACTACCATAAGTATACATTAATTCACCGTTGGCATCATAAATTTTACTTGCTTCTCCCGAAAGTAAACGTTCAGCTGAAAAGTCTTCAGTTTCTTTATAAACTGACCAGGCAAAGAAACACCCCATACCTAAACAAATAATTATAAAGACAATTATTAGTGATACGAGAACTTTTTTCCAGTTAAGTTGGCTTTTCTTTTTGTTTTTTTTCTTAGTTCTTGTAAGGCTATCTGTCATTTTCGAGACCTCCTAAATAGTATTGATCAATAATCTTTAAATAATTTAATCGTGGATTATAGCCACTTTCAATTAAATGTCCTTTTTCTTTAATTGTCTGATAGGACATTGATTTTTGATCAGCGCGATAATATGCTTCAATTACATAAGAAGCATCAATTAAGTATACCTCATTTAGATGTGTAAAAGCAATAATAACAAAAGCAATTCCTTGATGTTTAATTATACTCTTCAAATGTTCAATTTGATGGACACTAATATTTGTAAAAGGAAAATTCATTCGTTTCGTTTCTTTTGCTTCAAAATCAAGATACCTTCCTTTGTAGATTCCATTATAATCAGTTGTTGAAGGGGTTTTAAAATAAGCTTCAACTATTCGTGCTGCTGATCTTTTAGGATAATCTACCTTAACAATTTGAATAGGAGTTGGCTTTTTATGAATATTTGCAATTCCATTAGCTAAATAATATTTATTAGTCATATTCAAATCTTCTTCTAAATTCATACCCCGATGGCGGGTATTTAGCTTACCATCAATTAATTTAGTTTGATGAACAGTTGTTTTTTTCAAATTTGGATAATTAACCATAGTTTCTCCTTCTATTACTTTACTAGGCTATTATACCATATATCTGTAAAAATATCATAATATCTTCTAAGATTATAAAACATTGTTAATTTATGAAAAATATCAAAGAATATGTTAATAATCGATTACCTACTTGCATTTAAAAGATTTTTTTGTTTCAATATAATATATAATATGATAAAGGAGTTGATAGACTTGGAAAGAAAAGTAGTACTAAGTCCTAAAAAAATTGTTGATAAAGAATTTAAAGTGGATTTTAAAGGATATAATGCTGAAGAGGTTGATCATTTTCTAGATTTAGTTGTAAAAGACTATGAGGCTTTTGCAGCAATGTTAAATGCTTCTTATGATCGAATTGATCAATTAGAAAGAAGAATAAGTGAACAAAAAGTAAAAATTGCAAAACTTGAACGCGAAAAAACATTACAAGATGATAATATCCATGCAATGGAAGAAAATTTATCTACTAATGTTGATATTTTAAAAAGATTATCTTTATTAGAAAAAGCTGTTTTTGGAAAAAAATAGAAGAAATAGAAGGCTAAATGATCATCATGATTTATTTAGCTTTTTTAATATTTATCATTTTAAAACTTGTTTTATTAAAAAAAATATGTAAAATAGTAGTGACTCATAGAAAACGATTGCTGTAATACAGAGGAAAGTCCAGGCTTCCACAAGCTGCGATGCTTGTAGTGTTTGTACGTAACGAATAAATAAGTTACGGTAGCGTGAGCTAACGACAAGCCTAAGACCTAAACAATTTTATTGCACGGTTGATAAGCTATAAAGTGCCACAGAAACAATTCTAGTTGAAAAACTAGCTGAAAAGAGGTAAACTCTGCAAGGAAGAAACCCAAATTTGGTAGGGGAATCGTCTTGAGGGAAATGAACTAAAAGACGGATGCTTAAAGCATAGATAAATAATCGTTTGAAAAACAGAACTTGGCTTACAAAGTGAGTCTTAATTAGCTGATTTTTCAGCTTTTTTTATTTGTCTAAATTTTACTACTAGTTTATAATAGAATAAGAGGTATGTAAAATGGACAGACATGATGAAACAAAATATATTTTTGCACAAGCAATCAAAGACTTAATTAAAGTTGTTCCTTTAGATAAAATTGCTGTTACTGATATTGTAACTAGAAGTGGAATGACTAGACAAACTTTTTATCGCTATTTTAAAGATAAATATGATCTAGTTAACTGGTATTTTGAAAAACTAGTGTTACAATCATTTCGTCAAATGGGTAACGGATGTTCTTTACAAGAAGCTTTACAATTAAAGTTTGCTTTTATTAACAGCGAACATTCTTTTTTTAAAGAAGCATTTAAGTCTAATGATTATAATAATTTAGTAAATTATGATTTTAACTGTATTTATGAGTTTTATAAAGGGATAATTGAAAAGAATCTTAATCATAGTGTTGATGATGATTTAGACTTTTTATTAAAAATGTATTGTAAGGGATCGATTGATATGACTGTTGATTGGGTATTAAATGATATGCCAATTAGTATTGAAAAAATTGTTAGTTTATTAATTGAAGCTTTGCCAAAACGATTAGAACCATTTATTTTAATAGTAAATTCATAATATTTGAGCAACAGAAAACTGTTGCTTTTTATTTTTAATTATGAATTGACTTTTTATTTAATCAAGACTATACTATGAAATAGTTTACAAGTAAACTAAGTTAGGTGGTGACATATGACAACAAATTTAGAAACAATGTTGAACTATTTTACTCAAATAAGAAGATATTATGCTAATGAGCTAAATAAACGCTTGAAAGATATTAATTTATCGCCCAATGAAATTTCTATTTTAATTTTACTATCAAATAATCACTTTATTACTACTAGTAGCCAGCTGGTTGTATTGCTTGGCGTTTCTAAAGGATTAATAAGTAGAAGCATTGATGCACTAGTAAAAAAAGAGCTAATTGAATGTAAAAGAGATAGTGAAGATAAAAGAGTAGTGCATCTTTATTTAACTGATAAAGCAGATGAGGTAAGTAAAGTATTACAATTAGAAATAGAGAAAATTAATACAGAAATTTTAGATGATATTCCAGAAGAAAGAATAAAAATTATGGAAGAAACGATGATTGATATTGCAAATGCGTTTAAAAGTAAAAATGATGAATCTGAATTTAAATAATTAGGATTTATTGTTGAAAGGTGGGTATGTTTTATGAAATTAAAAATGTCTAAAGAGGTCGATCTTGGAAAAGAGCCAGTTAAACATTTATTATTTATTTTAGCAGTTCCAGCAATTACCTCACAAGTAGTAAATGCTTTATATAATATGGTTGATCGTATGTATATTGGTCATATACCAAACATTGGTTCTGCTGCTTTAACAGGTGTTGGGGTTTGTTTTCCGATTATTATGATTGTTTCTGCTTTTGCTTATTTATTAGGTATGGGTGGTGCTCCTAGAGCTAGTATCTATATGGGAAAAAAAGATAATTCAACAGCAGAAAAAATATTAGGAAATTGTTTTACAGCGTTAGTTATTGTTGCAATTTTATTAACAGCAATTGTATTAGTTTTTAAAGAACCGTTGTTATATCTTTTTGGAGCTAGTAAGAATACTATTCCTTATGCTCTTGAATATATTACTATTTATGCAATAGGAACAATATTTGTTCAATTAACATTAGGTTTAAATTCATTTATTTCGGCACAAGGTTTTTCAAAAATTAGTATGCTTACAGTTATTATTGGTGCGGTAACTAATATTATCTTAGATCCAATTTTGATTTTTGGTTTTGATATGGGAGTAAAAGGTGCAGCTGTTGCTACCGTATTATCTCAAGCTTTAAGTGCTGTTTGGGCAATCTGGTTTTTATCAGGTAAAAATACAATTTTAAAATTGAAAAAAGAAAACTTAAAAATAGATATGCATATTTTAGCACCATGTATTGCATTAGGAATCGCTCCGTTTGTAATGCAAGCAACAGAAAGTATTTTAGTGTTATGCTTTAACTCATCATTATTAAAATATGGTGGCGACTTAGCTGTTGGTGCGATGACTATTTTATCAAGTATTATGCAGTTTGCGATGTTACCATTACAAGGATTAACTCAAGGTGGTCAACCAATTATTAGTTATAACTATGGTGCTAATAATGCTAGTAGAGTTAAAGAAGCTTTCAAATTGCAAACTATTTCTTGTTTTACTTATTCATCTATATTATGGGCTTTAGTAATGTTAGTACCATCAGTATTTGTTTCTATTTTTACAAGTGATCCACAATTAATGGAAATTACAAAATGGGCATTAAGAATTTATATGGCAGGAGTATTATTGATGGGAATTCAAGTTTCTTGTCAACAATCATTCATTGCTTTTGGTAATTCTAAAAAAAGTGCATTTTTGGCAATATTTAGAAAAATTATTGTTTTAATTCCACTTATTTATATTTTACCATTATTTATTGAAGATCAAGTTTTCGCAGTATTTTTAGCTGAACCAATTGCAGATACTATTGCGGTGTTAACTACTACAATAATGTTCTATTTTGAATTTAAAAATATGATGAAAAAGATGAATGAAAGTAAATAACTGATTTTATAAATAAAGTGATAGTTAAAAAAGCTATCACTTATTTTTTGCATTTAGACCAGCTTTGTTATAATAAAAACCCCACCAATCTACGGAGGTGGGATTTTTATTAAATTCTGTTTTATTATTATAATAATGATTTATATAATTCTTTGATTTCTTCAACACTAGTGTCTCTTGGGTTACCTGGACAACAAGCATCAGCTAGAGCAGATTCACTTAAGAAATCTAAGTCTTCAACTTTTACGATATCTTTTAAGTCAGTTGGGATACCAACATCTTGAGATAATTTTTTAACTGCATCAACAGCGGCTTTTCGGTATTCTTCTTGTGACATACCAGTTGTATCAACACCCATAGCTTCTGCGATATCTTTATATTTTTCACCAGTATATTCAGCATTATATTCCATAACTGTTGGTAAGATAATTGCGTTTGCTACACCATGAGGAGTATCATATAAAGCTCCAAGTGGGTGAGCCATTGAGTGAACTAATCCTAAACCTACATTAGAGAATCCCATACCTGCAACATATTGTCCTAAAGCCATACCTTCTCTACCTTCAGGAGTATTATCTACAGCACCTCTTAATGATCTAGAAATAATTTCAATTGCTTTTAAATGGAACATATCAGATAATTCCCAAGCACCTTTAGTAATATAACCTTCAATAGCATGAGTTAAAGCATCCATACCTGTTGCTGCTGTTAAACCTTTTGGCATAGTTGACATCATATCTGGATCAACAAAAGCAACTACTGGAATATCATGAACATCTACACAAACCATTTTTCTATCTTTTTGAGCATCTGTGATTACGTAGTTGATAGTAACTTCAGCAGCTGTTCCTGCAGTAGTAGGTACTGCGAAGATAGGAGTACATGGGTTTTTAGTATCTGCAACACCTTCTAAGCTTCTAACATCACTAAATTCTGGGTTTCTATCAATAATACCAACAGCTTTTGCAGTATCCATTGAAGATCCTCCACCGATTGCAATAATGTAATCAGCTTTAGCGTTGTGTAATGCTTCTACTCCGTGTTGTACATTTTCGATTGTTGGATTTGCTTTAATATCTGAATAAACTTCATAAGCTAATCCAGCTTCATCTAATAAATCAGTAACTTTTTTGGTAACACCAAATTTAATTAAATCAGGATCTGAACAAACTAATGCTTTTTTAAATCCTCTTGCTTTTGCTTCGTTAGGAATTTCATTAATTGCTCCTTTTCCATGATAACTTGTTTCGTTTAATACAAATCTGTTTGCCATATTTTTAAGTCTCCTCCTTTGTTTTAACTGTCTATATTTTATCATTCTTGTGAAAATAAAAACAAGTTACAAATGTAAGCGTTTGTAACATTTAAATAAATACTTAAATTTGTTAATGACTTATGTTTTTAACAAATTTTTGTGGTTTATATATTTTTTTAAGAAAATAGTTAAAAATATTATTTTTAGATAATAAAAAAATTTTTCTAAAAAAACTTGTTATTAGTACATCAAAAGTTTATATTTATAAGGTAAAATAAAATAGTAATAAAGATGTATATTAAAATAAATCTTTCATAAAATAAATGTGATTAGGTTATTGTCATAAGTAAGAATTATGATATAATTTATTTGTTTATTAAAGACGTTTTTTTAAAATAAAAAGGAGGATAGCTCATGGAAAACATTAGCGAACGTGTTAAAAAAGAACGTGAGGCTAGAGGGATTACCCTTGAAGAACTAGCTAAAGGAACATTTATTTCAGTGGCTGTCTTGAAAGATATAGAATCTGGAAATTTTGATACATTTAAAGGTGATGAATTATATCTTAAAATGTATTTAAGAAAAATCGCTAAATATTTAGGTTTAGAAGAAAAAGAGCTTGATGCAGATTTTGAAGCATTAACTCAAGAAATACAATTAGAAGAAATACGACAAGAGGATTTGGCTAAACGTTTAGCTGATGAAAATAAAAAGAACATTACTATTTCTGAAAAGGTTAGTGATTCGTTCAAAGATTTGAAAAAAATAAAACCAAAGAAACCAATTTCTAATAAACGTGTTTATGAAGACCGTTATTTATTACGATATCTTAAATATGCGTTAGTAGGAGTTATTTGCATAGCATTAGTATTTGTTGTCTGGTATACAATTATTGCAAGTAAATCAGATGATAGTAGTGATTTTAATAACAATAATACACCTACAGTAGAAGGAAATAACGAAGCAGCTAATCAAAATACTGATGAACAAAACAATACCGAAGACAATAATAATCAAGCTGACCAAGAACCAGCTGAGCAGACACCAGCAGTTACTATTACTAAAAATGGTGAATTAGATTACAGTTTTAGTGTAGATGAAAGTCAACCAACTATTAAATTCAGAGTTGAATTTGTTGGGCGTTCATGGTGTCGATTAACTTATAATGGTAGTGAATATGATGGTTTTAGAAGTGGAATTTATAATGATGCAAATACAAGTAATTCATTAGATGCTACGCCAGAAGTAGTAGAGTTAGAATTTAATAAAGATGAATTCCAAACTCTTGAATTGACAATGGGATATTTTATGGGACATCGTTTCTATATAAACGATACGCAAATTGAAATTGATCCAAGTGAATACGATGGGGGTAAGAAAACTCTTGTCTTAACGAAGGTGCAATAATGAATTTGCCAAATCGACTCACGATTACCAGAATTTTACTGGTACCGGTATTAATTATCATTTATATGTTTCCATATGCCGATTTTGGCATTGAAGTAGCAAATTTTCATGTTTTAAATACAGATATTTCATTAGTTAATTTAGTTATTTTAGTGATTTTTATTGTCGCTTCGTTTACAGATTATTTAGATGGGCAAATTGCTCGTCGAGAAGATCTGGTTACGACATTTGGTAAGTTTGTTGACCCAATTGCTGATAAGTTATTAATAAATACTATCTTTCTATTATTAGCAAGTAACCAGGTAATAAATATTATTATCCCGATTATTATGATATCTCGGGATACTATTGTTGATGCAATTAAGATGTCTGCAGCTAGTAAACAAGTAGTAGTTGCTGCTAGTAAATTAGGAAAGCTTAAGACTGTAACGCAAATAATTGCAATTTGTATGTTATTATTAAATAATTTTCCATTTAGTGCTTTAAATATTGATGTAGCAACTATTTTTGCTTGGATAGCAACGGTAGTATCTGTAATTAGTGGAATTGATTATTTTATGAAAAATCGTGAAATGCTTATGGAGACTATGTGATGGAAGAATTAGCAAAATTTTTAATTGACAATAATATAAGTATATCTAGTGTAGAAAGTTTTACAGTAGGTAACTTTGCCGCAATGCTAGGAAGTATTCCTGGCATTTCTAAGGTTTATAAGGGTAGTTTAGTAACATATCAAAGTGTTACAAAGGAAAGACTGTTAGGAATTTCTCATGATATAATTCAAAAATATGGCGTTGTAAGTAAAGAAATCGCTTCTTTAATGTGTATTAATGGAAAACAGATTTTAGATAGCGATATTTGCATTTCGTTTACTGGCAATGCTGGACCTGATGCTATGGAAGGTAAACCGGTTGGTTTAGTCTATATTGGTATCTATTATCATGGTATTAATGTTTATGAATTGAATTTAAAAGGTAGTCGTCAGGAAATTCAAAAGCAGGCAATTGATTTTGTTATTAGAAAGTTAACAAAGAAGATAAAAGTAAATTAAGATTTTTGGGAGTATATATATAGTAGGAGGGAAAAAAGATGGCAGAAGCAAAGACAAAAGAAACTAAAGCTAGTAAAGAAGAAGCTAAAAAAGCTCAAGCTTTAGAAGATGCAATTAAAGCAATTGAAAAGAAATATGGAAAAGGATCAGTAATGAAGTTAGGTGATCGTGCTGCTGTTAGTGTTGATGTCATTCCTACTGGTTCATTAACTTTAGATTTAGCTTTGGGTATTGGTGGATATCCTAAAGGGAGAATTATTGAAATATACGGACCGGAATCTAGTGGTAAGACAACATTGACACTTCATGCTATTGCTGAATGTCAAAAACAAGGTGGTCGTGCTGCTTTTATTGATGCAGAACATGCCATTGATCCTGTATATGCTCAAAATTTAGGGGTAAATATTGATGAATTGATTTTATCACAGCCAGATTCTGGTGAACAAGGATTAGAAATTGCGGAAACATTAGTACGTTCTGGAGCGATTGATTTAGTTGTAGTTGACTCAGTTGCTGCATTAGTTCCTCAAGTTGAATTAGATGGGGAAATGGGTGATGCTCAAATGGGATTGCAGGCACGTTTAATGTCTAAAGCATTACGTAAAATTGCTGCAGAGTTAAATAAATCTGAATGTACAATTATTTTTATTAACCAGTTGAGAGAAAAAATTGGAGTTATGTTTGGAAATCCAGAAACAACTACTGGTGGTCGTGCATTGAAATTCTATTCATCAGTTAGAGTAGAAATTCGTCGTAGTGAAGCTATAAAGTCTGGTAGTGATATAGTTGGTAATAAAGTTAATATTAAAGTAGTTAAAAACAAAGTTGCTCCACCATTTAAATCTACGCAAGTTGATATTATTTATGGAAAAGGTATCTCTCGTGATGGTGAAGTGTTAGATTTAGCAGTAGAACATGATATTGTCGAAAAAAGTGGTGCCTGGTACGCCTATAAGGGCGAAAAAATTGGTCAGGGTCGTGAAAATGCTAAGAACTTTTTAAATACACATCCTGATATTATGGAAGAAATTACTCAGGCAATTGTTGCTACTTTAGAAAATGACGTTGAAGAAACTGATAAGAAAACAAAAAAATAGTTATAAAAAATGGAAAGAGAAGTTGTAATTAACTCTCTTTCCATTTTTAGCATATATCAAAATATACTCCAAAACTAATTAATTCTTCATTGTTTTGTTTTAAAGTTATAGTGTTCATTTCTTCGCAAGGTTCAAATTTGCTAGCAAGTTTAAATTCAATATTCTGCTGGATTCTTTCACAAATCAAAGTATAAGCGAGTTCATCCCAATATTTACAATCTTTAGCCCATGAACATATTTCAGGTAATTCTTCATCAAACTCAATTGCATCACTTGTGTGTTGTAAGATGTATTTTTTTAGAAAATCAGTAATAAATTTTTCTGGAGATAAAGTAAAATATTTTTTATAATCAGAAGTATCGCTTAAAATTAAATTAGCTTGAGCTATCTGAGTAGCAAAATCCATTTCTTGTAGTTGAATGTCATAGCCAACAAAATCTCCCCATTTTGAATATATTGGTTCACCACATATAATCAGTCTAGTATCTTGCTGTAATTTAGTATTTAAACATTTATCAATAACTTTTTTAAATTCGTCAGAAACAGGTTTGATTCGATTTTCAAATGCTGTTTTTAATGAATTTAAAGTATCTTCTTGATTTATAACGTTCCATAATTTTTCTTTATTAGTCATATATATCCTCCTAAAATATTAAATTCGTAAACTACTCTAAAATTGGTAATTCATACATATCCAAAATAAGATTAGTATCGATAATTGATTTTTTATGCTCTAATGCATATAAAATAATTGCATCATATCTAACCTTGGGATATAAATAACCATTATCAGACAACGATAATAAGTTATTAGTTTCACGAATATCTAGTTGCAATGCTAAAGCAATTTGAATTATTTTACTACGACTAGGCTTTTTTTGTCCATTAAAAATTTGATAAGCATATGTTCGATGTAAATTAGTCATTTTTATCAATTCGCTTTTAGAAACATCTTTTTTTAACAATAACGTTTCTAAATAAGTAACAAAATCTATTTCTGGAACTTGTAGAAGTAATTGTTCTAAAGTCAGATTTTCATCACTTTTGATTATATCTAATAATTGAGTTGTTGAAATCATCATAATCACCTATAATATATCTTAGCTTGGTCTATTTAATAATGCAAGGAGAAAAAAATGGATATAAGAAATCTCTATCATGAATTAGAAATAATAAAAGAAAATGAAAATAAACGATTGGTATTGGTTAGAAATAAAATAGATCAATTACTATATTTAAAACGAGAAATACCTGCATATAATAAGGAAGTTTATTATCAATTAGCAAAAAATCAAATTAAACAAATTCCTAAAATTTACCAGCTTCAAGAAATTGGTAATAAAATAGTAGTAATAGAAGAATATATTAATGCTAGTACCTTAGAAGAATATGTACTTAATAATAAAATAAATAAGCAAGAATCCTTATTAATATTTAAACAAATATGTAATATTGTTAAAGAGCTTCATAATTTAAAACCACCAGTAATTCATCGTGATATCAAGCCAAGTAATATTTTTTACGATGGTTCAAAAGTATATTTATTTGATTTTGATATCTCTCGAAATTACCAAGGTGATAAAAATAAAGATACTTATATATTAGGTAGTGTAGGTTACGCTGCTCCTGAACAGTTTGGTTTTAGACAAACTAATCAGCAAAGTGATATTTATGCTTTAGGAGTTTTATTAAATTTTATTTTAACTAAAAAGCTGCCAAATGAAAAAATATATGATGGCTTTGAAAGTAAGGTGATAAATAAAGCTATCAATATTGATCCCAAACAGCGTTATGAAAGTGTTTCGATGATGTTAGTGGATTTGAATTTAGAAGATAAAAGTTTTAAATTAAAGTATTATTTAATAAATTTACCAGGATTTAAAACTAATTCATTGATTAAAAAAATACTAGCATTAGCTGGTTATATATTAATTTTTTTAGTTTGTATGATTAGTGAAATGACGGTTGATAATAAAGTTTTAACTGGTTTTGATTTATGGCTTAATCGAATATTAGTTTTTATTGTTTTAATGACTATAATTTTATTTGCTGGTAATTATTTAGAAATCTGGAATCGTTGCTTTTTAGCAAAATCTAAATCGAAACTTGTACGAGTTATTGGGATTGTTGTTACAGCGACAGCCTGGATATTTTTAGAAGCCTTTATTGTTGGATGTATCAATAGTATTTAATTAATGTCTGCTACTAGCATACCGATAAATTATCTAAATAAGCTATAATCCTTAATGAGGGAGGATTATAGATGAAAATATTTACTAAATTTAAAGAACTTTCATTAATAAAAAAGATTTTATGTATTGTTTTGATTGTTGGAATTGTTGCTATAGCGGCTGGTTCTAGTAGTGAGGATTCTAGTAGTAATAAAACAGAAAATAAATCTACAACAAATGAAAGCACTCAAGAAAAAGAAAATCATAGCATTGGTGAAACTGTAACAGTGGGCAAAGTTGATTATTTAATTAACGGTGTTGAAATTACTAAGAGTGTCGGTGATGAATATTTAAAAAGTGAAGCTAATGATACATATTTAATTATTGATATTTCAATAACTAATCATGAAACAGAAGCTTTGACAGTCTCTGATAGTTTCTTTAAACTATTAAATAACGGTAATGAATATTCTACTGATGATAATGGGGCAATTTATCTGGGAGATAGCTCAATTATATATCAGGAAATAAATCCTGAAGTGACTTTGCAAGGAAGATTAATTTTTGATGTTCCAGAAACTATTGCTAATGATATGAAAACTGAATTACAAGTGCAAACAGGAGTTTGGGGAAGTGAAAAGGATGTTATTTCACTTGCAAGATAAGTTAAAATAGTAGTACTATTTTAACTCATCTTTAATATTTAATAAGGCAGCAAAAGGCGAATCTTCAATGTTAGTCTGCTGCTTTTTTTGTTGTTGCAAGTATTTTTTGATATCACTTTTACGAGCTTCATTATCTTTTGTTGCTCTTTCTTTTTTAAAAGCATTCATTGATTGGCGATAACCGCAAGTTTTACAAACAAATAATTGTTTTTCTTTTTTACCAACTAACTCTAATTTTTTATGACAGTTAGGACAGCGAGCATTGGTAATGATTGATACAGTTTCTTTGTGCTTGCAATCAGGATTGGAACAAACTAATAATTTACCTTTTTTACCATTAACTTCTAACATAAAATGATTACATTCAGGACATTTTTTAGTTGTTAGGTTGTCATGTTTAAATGTTGCCTGACTGCTATTGATTTCATTAATTATTTTTTTTGTGTATTGTCGTATTTCATTAATGAATTGGTCGGGCTTTTGTTGTTTTTTAGCAATTTTAGCGAGTTGGAGTTCCCATTTAGCTGTTAATTCTGGTTCTTTTAAATCTTGTGGAACTAACTGTAATAGTTGTTTCCCTTTATTGGTAACGTGAATTTCATTATTTCTTTTTTCAATCAAAAAAGTATTAAATAATTTATCGATAATATCAGCTCTAGTAGCAACAGTACCTAGCCCACCAGTGTTAATTAAAGTACTATTTAGCTGTTTAGATTTATTATTGGTATAGTGAACCGGATTTTCCATTGCTGATAAAAGTGTAGCTTCGTTAAAATATGCTGGCGGCGTAGTTTGATCACAGGTTTTTTTAATTTCACTAACAACATATTGATCGTTTTCTTTCATTAGTGGAAGTACTTGTTCAAACTGTTCAGTGTTATCATGATTGTAAATTTGTTGCCAACCGCTTTGGATTTCAATTTTTCCAGAAGTAGTAAATGTTTCCTGGTTGACTTTAGCTTTGATCGTTGTTTTTTTGTATATATATGGTGGCAATAGTACTGCTAAAAACCGTTTTAATACTAAATCATAAATTTTAAACTCACTATCGCTAAATGCACCTAACATGACGGGCTGTTCGGTTGGAATAATTGCATGATGGTCACTTACTTTTTTGTTGTTGACAAAATGATTTTGTTTTTTAATCGGGTTGGCTAATATTTGATCGATAACATCATCAAAATAGCCACCTTTACTTGCAATAAGTCGTTCTTTTAAAGTTGGTACAATATCTTCAGTCAAATAACGAGAATCAGTTCGTGGATATGTTAGCACTTTATGATATTCATATAAGCTTTGCATGATTGATAATGTTTCTTTGGCTGAAAATCCATATATTTTATTAGCGTCACGTTGTAATTCTGTTAAATCATAAAGCAAAGGGGCATATGATTTTTTATTATTAGTAGTAATATTTGTAATTTTCAATTTGCTATTTTGTAATTGTTCAATAATATTATCTATTTTATTTTGATTGAATATATGTTTTTCATTTTTGTTTGAAAGCCATGACCAGTAGATGTTATTACTTAAAATTTCAATGCCATAATAATTTTTGGGTTGAAAATTTTTGATTTCTGTTTCTCTTTTATCAATCATCGCTAAAGTAGGTGTTTGAACTCGACCACAAGCTAATTGAGCATTGTATTTGCATGTCAAAGCTCTGGTAGCATTAATACCGACTAGCCAGTCAGCTACGCTACGACTGTAGCCACTTTGATATAACGGCTCATAATCACGAGCATTTTTTAAATTTTTAAAACCATCTTTAATTGCTTTATCAGTAACTGATGATATCCAAAGACGTTTCATTGGTTTTTTTACATGGGCTTTATTAATAATCCAGCGAGCAACCAACTCTCCTTCACGTCCTGCATCAGTTGCAATGATAATGTCTTTGATGTCATTTCGATTAAGAAGATTTTTTATTGCATTAAATTGTTTGGCGGTGTTTTTGATAACAACTAATTTCATTCTTTCAGGCATAATTGGCAGATCATCTAAGTTCCATTTTTGATATTTATGGTCGTACATTTCTGGATCAGCTAAGGTTACAAGATGACCAAGAGCCCAGGTAACGATATATTTATTTCCTTCTAAACCGCCATTGATATTTTTGTGACATTGTAATACACGAGCAATGTCTTTTCCTACCGATGGTTTTTCAGCTAATACAAGTGTTTTTGTCATTTTTATATCCCTCATTTCTTGTTTATTTTAGCATTATCCTTTTTTAATAGCAAAACTAATTATAATCTATTTCAGTATTATATTTGATAGAAAAATACTATTTACAGTTGTTATAAACTAAATAATATATTGATAAAATAAATTTATGACAAACACTTTTCATTGTAAAAGATGTCAAAATATTATACAATGTTATTGTGCTTGTCGCACAATGAATTTAAATAGATTCATAATAATATATTACATAGTAAAAAGAGGAGGACGAAATATGTCAGGAAATATTGTCGTTTCTATCTTTACCTATGTTCTAGCTGTAGCTATAGGTTTTTTTGTTAGTTATTTAATTAATAAACTAAAAATTTCTAAAGCTAACGTAAGTGCTGCGAAAATTATAGATGATGCAACTGCTAAGGCAGATACCCTTGTTAAAGAGGCTATTTTAGATGCCAAAACCGAAGTTTATGAATTAAAGCTTCAGGCAGAAAAAGAAGCTAAAGAGCAAAGAGAAGAGATTAATGAATATGAAAATAAACTTTTACAACGTGAAAAAACAATTGATCGACGTGATATTGCTATTCAAGGAAAAGAAGATGTTTTAGCGCAAAGAGTAGTACAATTAGATGAACGGGAAGCAAGACTAGGTAAACTAGAAGACCAATTGAAAGAAAAAATTGATGCCAAAGTTGTTGAACTTGAAAAGATTGCTGCCATGTCAGCTAAAGAAGCTAAGCAGGAATTATTTAAGCAGGTCGAACAGCAGACAGCTACAGAAATGACGGCTTACATAAAAGATCGTGAAGAGGAAGCTAAATCAAAAGCAAGTTTGCTTGCTCGTGATATTATTGCTAATGCGATAAACCGTTATGCTCAAGAAGAAACAGTAGAAAGAACTGTTTCGGTAGTAGCTTTACCAAGTGAGGAAATGAAAGGGCGAATTATTGGTCGCGAGGGACGAAATATTAAAGCGATTGAACAATGTACTGGAGTTGATTTAATAATTGATGATACTCCAGAAGCAATTACAATTTCTTGTTTTGATCCAGTAAGACGAGAGATTGCTCGTTTATCATTAGAAACTTTGATTAGAGATGGACGAATTCAACCAGGACGAATTGAAGAAGTTGTTCAAAAAACTAAGAATGAATTAGACGAAGTAATTAGAAAAACTGGTGAAGATGCTATATTTGAGTTAGGAATTTCAAGAATTGATAAAGACATTGTCAAGATGATTGGTAAACTTAAATATCGTACAAGCTATGGTCAAAACGCTTTGCAGCATTCGCTAGAGGTTGCTCACTTAGCAGGAATCATGGCAGCTGAATTAGGTTTAAACCAACAATTGGCTCGTAGAGCAGGGTTACTTCATGATTTAGGAAAAGCAATGGATCATGAAATGGAAGGTAGCCACGTAGAATTAGGAGCTAAATTTGCTAAAAAGCATGGTGAAAATGCTACTGTTGTTAATGCTATTGAATCACATCATGGTGATGTACCAGCAACTAGTGTCATTTCAGTTTTGGTTGCTGCAGCTGATACTTTAAGTGCTGCTAGACCAGGAAGTAGAAGTGAAACAATTGAAAATTATATTCAACGTCTTGAAAAATTAGAAGAAATGGCTAAAAGTTTTGAAGGTGTTGATCGTGTCTTTGCTATCCAGGCTGGACGTGAAGTACGAATCGTGGTTAAGCCAGATAAAGTAGATGATTTAATGTCACATAAAATTGCTCGTGATATTAAAAATAAAATTGAAGAAGAACTTACTTATCCTGGACATATTAAAGTTACAGTCATTAGGGAAGTTAGGGCAAGTGAAATTGCAAAATAAGGATAGGCATTGCCTATCTTTTTTATGAAAGGAAGAAAAATGAAGATATTATTTATTGGCGATATTTTTGGTTCAATTGGCCGAGATATGATTAATGATTATTTACATCGCTTAGTTAATGATTTAAAAATTGATTTTGTAATTGCAAATGTAGAAAATACTAGTCATGGTAAAGGACTATTAAAACGTCATTATGATGAATTATCATTTTGTGGTATTCAGGCAATGACTATGGGAAATCATACTTTTGATAAAAAAGAGTTATATGATTATATTGATGAAGCTGATAAACTAGTCGTTCCGATTAATCAGCCTAAAGTTTTACCTGGTGTTAAAACAAGAGTTTTTGATGTAAAAGGTAAAAAAATCCGAGTTACTAATGTTTTAGGAGTAGCTTTTATGGATAGTCGTTATAGTAATCCTTTTGAAGCAATCGATGAATATTTAGATTTAAAACAAGATATTCATATTATTGATTTTCATGGAGAGGCTACAAGTGAAAAAATTGCTTTTGCCCATTATGTAAAAGATAAAGCTAGTGCAGTACTTGGAACCCATACTCATGTTCAAACAGCTGATGAAAAAATAATTGATGGTAAACTAGCATTTATTAGTGATGCTGGAATGACAGGACCGTATATGAGTGCTATTGGTTGTGATTTGGATTCTATTGTAAAAAGATTAAAAGGGTCATCGGCACCGTTTATTGTTGCTAAAAGCAGTGGCCAGTTATCTGGTGTTGTGATGACTTTTGAAAATAATAGTCCTATTAAAATAGAACGAATTTTAATCAATCAAGATCATCCATATTTGTAATAATTAAAAATTGTTTTCATATATTCTTTTAGGAGGAAAAATATGGAAACAATAAAAGTATCATCATCATCATGTCCGAATAATGTTGCTGGCGCTATTGCAAGTATGATAAGAAATAGTTCAAAATTACAAATTCAAGTAATTGGTGCCGCAGCGTTAAATCAAGCTGTAAAAGCAATTGCTATTGCTAGGGGTTATATTATTCCTACAGGTAATGAGATTATCTGTATCCCTTCTTTTCATGATTTAATTGTCGATGATAAAGAGATAACAGCATTAAGATTGACCTTAGAATTAAGGTAGTATAAAAATTAAATTTACTTAGTTGAAAGGGCTTTATTTTTTTTGGTGCATGAGTTATAATGTAAGAAGTGATATAGGAGGAAATTTGTATGGCAAAATGTAAATTATTAATGCAAACAGCACAAACACAAAAATTAATTGATTTTTTTGATGGATATGAAGATGATAAAGTAAAATGTAAATTCATTAAAAAAACAGGTATTAAAGCAGAAGTAGAATGTGAAACTGAACTTTCACCTGAAGAAGCTGCTGGACATTGTAAAAGTGTTTTTAAGAAAACTAAAGATGGAGCAGTTTTATATTTCTCTATTCAACCAGATGGATTCTTTGGTTAATTAAGCAAATAAGGACGCAAGTCCTTATTTTTTTCTAGACAAATTAATAAAAACCAACTAGAATAGTCAAATGTATACAGATATTAGTGTTGGAATGTTATAATTATGTATATAATAATTAGGAAAAGTGGTGAACAAATGAAAGATTATAGTAGTTATTTTAAAGGACCTTCACTTAATGAAGCTAAAAAAAGGAGTCATGATCGAGTAAATAGATATGATGATGCTTATCATATTCCTGCTGATATGATTAAAGCCGGAGTAGGGAAAAAATATTATATTCAAACATATGGATGTCAAGCAAACGAGCGTGATAGCGAGACTTTATCGGGAATTTTAGAGAGTATGTCATATAAACCAGCTGAAGATATTAAAGAAGCTGATGTTATTATTTTAAATACATGTGCAATTCGTGAAAATGCTGAAGAAAAGGTTTTTGGTAAAGTTGGATATGTAAAAAATTTAAAAAAGACTAATCCTGATTTAATTTTTGGAATGTGTGGCTGCATGGCTCAAGAAGAAGTTGTTATTAAAAGAATTTTAGAGAAACATCCGCACGTTGATTTGATTTTTGGAACTCATAATATTCATCGTTTACCTGAACTATTAAAAGAGGCTATGTATAGTAAAGAAATGGTCGTTGAAGTTTGGTCTAAAGAAGGCGATGTAATAGAAAATACTCCTGTTAAAAGAGCTAATAAATATAAAGCATGGGTAAATATTATGTATGGCTGCAATAAGTTTTGTACATACTGTATTGTACCATATACTAGAGGTAAAGAACGTTCAAGATTAGCTAGTGATATTATTGAAGAAGTAAAAGATTTGATCAAACAAGGTTATAAAGAAATAACTTTATTAGGTCAAAATGTTAATAGTTATGGTAAAGATCTTGGTGATGATTATAGTTTTGCGAATCTTTTAGAAGATGTTGCTAAAACTGGAATTGATCGAATTAGATTTACAACTAGTCATCCATGGGATTTTAGTGAAGATATGATCAAAATCATTGCTAAGTATGATAATATTATGCCTGCTATTCATTTACCAGTACAATCTGGTAACAACCAGGTTTTAAAACAAATGGGACGTCGGTATACTCGTGAACAGTATTTAGATTTATTTTACAAAATTAAAAAATATATTCCTGATTGTACCATCACAACTGATATTATTGTTGGTTTCCCTAATGAAACTCATGAACAGTTTTTAGATACATTATCTTTATATCAAGAGTGTGAATATGATTTAGCTTATACTTTTGTATATTCACCTCGTGAAGGAACTCCAGCGGCTAAGATGGCTGATAATATTCCAAGTGAAGAAAAAGATCAACGTTTATATCGCTTAAATGAAATTGTTACTGAAAAAGCGTATAAACAAAATCAACGTTTCTTAAATAAAGTAGTCGATGTTTTAGTTGATGGAACTTCAAAACGTGATGAAACAATGTTGACAGGTTATACAAGTCATCAAAAATTAGTTAATTTTAAAGGAAACCCTGATGATATTGGTAAGATAATTAAAGTTAAAATTACCGAAGCTAAAACATGGGCTTTAAAGGGTGAGGCTGTTGAATCATAGTTTTGAATATGCAAAAGAACTAAATGATTATTTATTGAATTTGGATGTTATTAAAGAATATCAAAAATATGAAGATTTAATAAGTAATAATGAAGAAATAAAAGCTTTGGAAAATAAGATGAAAGCATATCAAAAAAAAATAGTTAATCAAAAAGCAAAGCAGGATAGTAATGTTGTTGATACGATAAAAAAATATCAACAGCTCAAAGATGAATTTGAAAATCATCCCTTAGTAGTTAATTACTTATATTTAAAAGATGAAGTAAATAATTTATTACAAACGATAAATGCATATATTAATAGAGAATTGTTGAAATAGGTCTTGACTTCATAATTATTTCTAATTATAATTTATGAAATATTAAATAAAAACAAAGAAAAGGAGATAGAAAATGGCATATTTTTTTGATGAACCATCACGTACATTTAATGAATATCTATTAGTACCAGGATATTCTTCTACAGAGTGTCAACCTAAAAATGTTAGTTTAAAGACACCATTAGTTAAATTTAAAAAAGGTGAAGAACCTGCATTATCACTTAATATTCCATTAGTTTCAGCAATTATGCAAGCTGTTTCTGATGATAATATGGCTGTTGCTTTAGCACGCGAAGGAGGCGTTTCATTTATCTATGGATCGCAAACAATCGAAAGTCAAGCAGCAATGGTTAAACGTGCAAAAACATATAAAGCTGGTTTTGTACCAAGTGATTCTAACTTAAGTGTTAACGATACGTTAGCTGATGTTATCGCATTAAAGGAAAAAACAGGACATTCAACAATGGCAGTAACTGATGATGCCAGTGCTAATGGTAAATTATTAGGTATTGTTACAGGTCGTGATTATCGAGTATCTAGAATGTCTTTAGATACAAAAGTGTCTGAATTTATGACTCCGTTTGATAAACTAATTTGTGGTCATACAGGCATTAGTTTAAAAGAAGCTAATGATTTAATTTGGGACAATAAGTTAAATGCTTTGCCAATTATTGATGATGATCAAAAATTAGCATATTTTGTTTTTAGAAAAGATTATGAAACTAAAAAATCAAATCCTAATGAATTATTAGATGCATCTAAACGTTATGTAGTTGGTGCTGGTATTAATACTCGTGACTTTGCTAAGCGTGTTCCGGCTTTAATTGAAGCTGGTGCAGATGTTTTATGTATCGATTCATCTGAAGGATTTACTGAATGGCAAAAAATTACTATTGATTGGATTAGAGAACATTATGGTGACAGTGTAAAAGTTGGAGCTGGAAATGTTGTTGATGCTGAAGGATTTAGATTTTTAGCTGAAGCTGGTGCAGATTTTGTCAAAGTTGGTATCGGTGGTGGATCAATTTGTATCACTCGTGAACAAAAAGGAATTGGTCGTGGCCAAGCAACAGCGACAATTGAAGTTGCTAAAGCTCGTGATGAATACTTTAAAGAAACTGGTATTTATGTACCAATCTGCTCTGATGGAGGTATTGTTCACGATTATCATATGACTTTAGCTTTGGCTATGGGTTCTGATTTTATCATGTTAGGTCGTTATTTCTCTAGATTCGATGAATCTCCAACTAATAAAGTAAGTATTAATGGTCAATATATGAAAGAATACTGGGGTGAAGGTTCTGCTCGTGCGCGTAACTGGCAACGTTATGATTTAGGTGGAGATGCTAAACTTTCTTTTGAAGAAGGTGTTGATTCATATGTACCATATGCAGGTAGCTTAAAAGATAATGTTGGTTTAACTTTAAGTAAAATCAAATCAACAATGTGTAATTGTGGTGCTTTAACAATTCCTGAATTACAGAAAAAAGCTAAAATTACTCTTGTATCTTCAACAAGTATCGTTGAAGGTGGAGCACATGATGTTGTCTTAAAAGATTCAACATCTTCAAATGGTCATCAAAATTAAAGGTACTTCTTAGAAGTACCTTTTAAATTAGACAAATCTAATAAATATTCCACTTTTTAGTACATTTTTTCACTTACCTTACATATATTAAATTAGGTGAGAACATGGCAAATAATATTCGTGAGATTATTACCCAAGCAGTAATTGCTAAGGGAAAGAAAAGGACTATTAATAAATATCCTTTTGAAATTAGTAATTTTGATAAGGTTTTAGGCTGCTGGATTACTAATCATCGCTATAATGCAACTTTTAGAGATGATAAACCAGTAGTCTTAGGAACCTTTGATGTTCACTTGTGGTATAACTATCGTGATGATAGTAATATTTTAAAACAAACAGTAAGTTATTTAAATGAACTTGATCTAGTAAAAAAAGAACAGCGCAGTTTTAATGATCAAGATGAATTGATTGCTACATGTAATCAAGAACCTAAATGTATAGGTGTTAATTGTTTAGAAGATAAAGTCGTCATTGAAGTTGAAAAAGAGATTTCATTAAGTGTAGTTGGTAAAACTACTATTAGGGTTGAAACAAAAAATGAAATGGAATCGTGGGATGAATTTGATAATATAACGATTGATGAAAATTTTATTAAATAAAGGCGGAAGCCTTTTTTCTTTTAATAATTCTTGTGTTATAATAGAAAATGATTTTTTTAGAAATGAGGTTGATTTATGAAACAAAAATATAGTCCAATGATGATGCAGTATTTATCTATTAAAGAAGAAAATCAAGATTCAATCGTTATGTTTCGATTGGGGGATTTTTATGAAATGTTTTTTGATGACGCTATTTTAGTTTCCAAAGAATTACAAATAGCATTAACTGGTAAAAATGCGGGTGCTAAAGAAAGAGTACCAATGTGTGGGGTACCTTTTCATTCCGCAAGTGGATATATTCAAAAATTAGTAGATAATGGACATCGTGTCGCTATCGTTGAACAATTAACAGAACCAGGTAAAAGAGGGATCGTTGAACGTGGTGTTGTTCAAATAATTACACCTGGTACAATTTTTGATGAATCATTAACAAATAATCGAAATAATTATATTGCCGCTTTAGAAGAATTTGATTTTAATTATACTTTAGCTTTTTGTGATATTACAACTGGAGAATTTAGTGTTGTAAATATTGAAAAGAAAGAAAAGTTATTGATGAATCAATTAGAAACAATGGCAGTTAAAGAGCTAGTGACTTTACCTGATCAAATTCGTAATTTTGACAATATTTTAAATTCCCCTTTTCCTCATGATAAATATAATGAAAAATATGATAAGATTTTTTCTAAGATAAATGATTTAAAACAAATTAAAACAGCATCTTTATTATTGAACTATTTATTAGATACTCAAAAAAGAGAATTAGAGCATTTACAGATCATTGAAGAAATAAAAAATGAAGATTATGTAGTAATGGATCAATATACCAAAAAAGCATTAGAATTAACAACAGGCTCTAAAAGTAATGATAAATATGGTAGTTTATACTGGTTATTAGACCATACTAAAACAGCCATGGGTTCAAGAATGCTTAAACAATGGATTGAAAGACCACTTTTAAATCAACAGCAAATTGAACAACGTTTAGATGTAGTTGAAATTTTTACTAATTATTTTATTCAAAGAGAAAGTATCAAAGAGATTTTAAAAGATATTTATGATTTAGAGCGCTTATCTTCTCGAATTGCTTTTGGTAATATAAATGCTCGTGACTTGAAATGGATCAGTGCTTCTTTAAAAGTAATTCCGGAGTTAAAAAATCAACTATTATCATTAGATGAGCCGCTTACAAATGATTTAGCTAATCATTTAATAGATTTAAATCATATTATTAATTTGATTGACCAGGCAATCATTGATAATCCGCCATTAACTGTAAAAGAAGGTAATATCATTAAAGAAGGATTTAATGAGGAGTTAGATGAACTTCGTTACATTCGTAATCATGGTAAACAATGGCTTGTTGAATTTGAACAAAAAGAGCGTGATCGTACTGGAATTAAAGGGTTAAAAGTAGGATATAATCGTGTTTTTGGTTATTACATAGAAGTGACCAAAGCAAATTTATCATTAGTAAAAGATGAATTTAACTATACTCGTAAACAAAGTTTAGCCAACGCAGAACGTTTTGTTACACCGGAATTAAAAGAGATGGAATCAAAGTTATTAAACGCTCAGGATAAAATGGTTAAACTAGAATATGCAATCTTTACACAAATTAGAAATACAATAAAAAAAGATGTTCATCTAATCCAGGATGTTGCAAAAGTAATTGCTCGAATTGATGTTTTCCAATCACTTGCAATGATTTCTAGTGAAAATAGTTATGTAAGACCTATTTTTAATCATGAAAAGATATTTAATGTTACTGATGGACGTCATGGGGTTATTGAACGGGTTATGAGTGAAGGCAGTTATGTTGCAAATGATGTCGACATTGATAGTAAAAATCCTGTTTTAATGATTACTGGACCAAATATGGGTGGTAAATCAACATATATGCGTTCAATTGCTTTGATTGCTTTAATGGCCCAAATTGGATGTTTTGTTCCTTGTAGTCATGCTAATTTACCAATTTTTGATCAGATTTTTACTAGAATTGGTGCTAGTGATGATTTAGTATCTGGACAATCAACTTTTATGGTTGAAATGTTAGAAGCAAATAATGCTTTACGTTTTGCTACTGAAAATTCATTGATTATTTTTGATGAAATTGGACGAGGAACTGCTACATTTGATGGAATGGCTATCGCTCAAGCAATGATTGAATATATTGCAACTAAAATTAAATGCATTACATTATTTTCAACGCATTATCATGAATTAACATTCTTAGAAGATAAGAATTTAGGAATAAAAAATGTCCATGCTAGTGCTTCGATTGAAAATGATGATTTAGTCTTTTTATATCGTATTAAACCAGGACGTTCTAATAAATCATATGGTGTAAATGTTGCTAAGCTAGCAAAATTGCCAGATGAAGTTTTAAACCGGGCAAATGTATTATTAGAAGCGTTAGAAGAGAACAATATTGAAAATCATTTGAGTGATGATTCATTAAAAGAAGTTCCAGTAAATTCACCTAGTGTGGTAGAAAAATATCTTGATGGAATTGATCCAATGACATTATCACCGATTGATGCTTTATCGACTTTAATCGAGTTAAAGAAATTGAATGAAAGCAGGTGATTAAATGCAAAAAATAAGACAACTTGATGATATTTTAGCTAATAAAATAGCAGCGGGTGAAGTAATCGAACGACCTGCGAATGTTGTTAAGGAATTAGTTGAAAATAGTATCGATGCCAATAGCAGCAAGATCGATGTAATTATTGAAGAAGGTGGCTTAAAATTAATTCAAGTTATTGATAATGGTGATGGAATGGACAAAGAAGATGCTTTGCTTTGTTTTAGTCGTCATGCAACTAGTAAAATCAAAGATGATCAGGATTTGTTTTGTATCCAAACATTAGGATTTCGTGGCGAGGCTATTCCATCAATTGCCTCTATTAGTCATTTTGAATTAAAGACTAGTACTGGTCAAATAGGGACTAGTGTGGTTTATGAATATGGTAAATATATTGAAAATAAAGAAAGTGATAGTAAAAAAGGAACTAATATCAAAGTTGAAAAATTATTTCAAAATGTTCCAGCTCGTTTAAAATATGTACGTTCTACGAATGCAGAATTTGCTAATATTCAAACTTATTTAGAGCGGTTATCTTTATCACATCCAGATATTGCTTTTTTATTAGTTCATAATGGACGAACAATCTATAAGACTAATGGTAATGGTAATTTATTAGAAGTAATTTCCAATATTTATGGATTGAATGTTGCTAAAGCGATGATTCCGGTTGATTTTGGTGATGATGAATTTCATATAACTGGATTTATTTCTAAAATTGATGTAAATCGTGCTAGTAGAAATCATATGATTACAATGGTTAATTCACGAGTAGTTAGAAATAAGGTTAGTATTGATAGTATTAAAAATGCTTATTCACGTTATTTGGCTGAAAAACGCTATCCGATTACAATTCTTAATATTGAAATCGATCCTTATTTAGTAGATGTAAATGTTCATCCTTCTAAATTAGAAGTACGGTTTTCAAAAGAAATGAAATTAAAAGAATTAATATATCAAGGAATAAGCGAGGCGCTTGCAAATGTTAATTTAACTTATAATGCAGTAGCTGATTATAAAAAACCAAAAGTAAATATTGAACAGCCAGCTTTTGAATTTAACTATGATGTAGAAGATGAAATCGACCCGATTTTAAAAAGTACAGACAATGAAAATATTAATCATGTAGATGATAAAAATAACGAAACTTTTGATAATATTGAAAATGAAGTTGTGGATAAAGAAAATAATTATAATTTAGTTCAAGAACAAAATATCGAATATATTGTACCTGATAAGCAAGTAGTTGAAACTAAGGTTGAATCTCGTGAAAAATTAATGAAAAAGAAACTACTTGTAAAAGGACAGGTACATGGTACATATATTATTTGTGAAGATGAAACTGGTATGTATTTAGTTGATCAACATGCAGCACAAGAACGAATTAATTACGAATATTTTTTAGATAAGTATCAGCATTTAAATTTATCAATGCGTGATTTATTAGTACCGATTACATTAGAATATCCATTAAGTGAATTTTTGATTATTGAAGAGCGAAAACAATTGTTGAGCCAGGTTGGAATTAATCTAGAAGTTTTTGGTAATTGTGGATATGTAATTAAACAACTACCACTATGGATGCAAAATATTGATGAACAGGTTTTTATTGAAGACATGGTTGATCAGGTTTTAAAAGATAATAAAGTCGATGTTGTTAAATTACAAGATCATGCGATTGCCACATTGAGTTGTAAAGCGTCATTAAAAGGTAATACCCATTTATCAAATGAAGGAATGCAAAATATTATTGATAATTTAATGCGTTGTGATAACCCTTATGTTTGTCCTCATGGTCGCCCTACTTTAGTTTATTATTCTAGTTATGAAATTGAAAAATTGTTTAAACGGGTAGCGTAATGGATAAAGTAATAGTTGTTGTTGGACCAACGGGAGTAGGAAAAACTAAAATGGGTGTAGCTTTGGCTAAGTATTTTAATGGCGAAGTAATTAGTGGCGATTCAATGCAAATCTATAAAACAATGGATATTGGTACAGCTAAGGTAACAAAGCAGGAAATGGATGGGGTAGTTCATCATTTGATCGATATTAAAAATCCTGATGAAAGTTATAGTGTTAAAGATTTTCAAGATGAAGTTAGAAAGAAAATCAAAGAAATAACTATGCGTAATAAACTGCCAATTATAGTTGGAGGAACAGGACTATATATTAAAGCAGCTCTTTATGATTATCAGTTTAGTGATAGCCAAATTGAACATCAAGAATATGTAAAAAAATATCAAGATTATACAAATGAACAATTATATCAATACTTATTAGAAATTGATGAACTGAGTGCTAAAGAATTGCATCCAAATAACCGTCAAAGAGTATTGCGAGCAATTGCTATTTATGAAAGTACTGGAGTTAAAAAGAGTGAAACTTTAGCTAAACAAAAACACGAAATGATCTATGATGCTAAATTTATTGGGCTAACATTAGATCGTGAATTGTTGTATCAAAGAATCAATGAACGTGTTGATTTAATGATGGAACAAGGTTTATTAAAAGAAATTGAATCATTGATGGAAAAAAATTATTCAAGTGATTTACAGAGCATGAAAGCAATAGGGTATAAAGAATGGTTTGCTTATTATGATAAAAAACAAACTTTACAAGAAACTATCGAATTAATAAAGAAACATTCGCGTAATTATGCTAAAAGACAATATACCTGGTTTAATAATCAGGTGCCAGTGAACTGGTTTAGTGTTAATCTTGATGATTTTGATAGTACTGTTGATGAAGTTAAAGGGTATTTAAAAAAACAGGGTATTAAAAATGAAAATAATTAATTTAATTGAAGATACTCCTGGAAGTAGCGATTGTTTATATGAACATGGCTTAAGTTTTTATATTGAAACTAAAAAGCATAAGATATTAATGGACACTGGAGCTAGTGATGCTTTTATAAAAAATGCGACACAATTGGGGATTGATTTAAAACAAGTGGATATTGTAGTTTTAAGTCATGGTCATTACGATCATAGTGGTGGTATTTTATCATTTGTTAAAATTAATCCTAATGCGACTATTTATATCCAAAAAAATGCTGTGAATGATTATTATAGTATTCGTGAAAATGGGCCGGCTTATATTGGAATTGATAAAAAGATTTTATTGTTGTCAAATATAGTTTACATTGATGATTTGCTTAATATTGATGATGAATTAACTATATTTTCAAATATTACTGATCGTAAATTTTGGCCACAGACTAATCAAAGATTGAAAAAAAGAGAAAATGGTGTTTTGATTCAAGATGATTTTGATCATGAACAGTGTTTAGTTGTAAATGAAAATAATTGTTCGTATTTATTTTCCGGTTGTGCTCATAATGGTATTGTTAATATATTAAAACGGTATGATCAGATTTTTAAAAAGTATCCAGATAAAATTATTAGTGGTTTTCATATGATTAAAAAAATACCATATGATCAAGATGAAATTACGATGATTAAAGAAACTGCTAATATCTTAACTAAAGTACCCGCAGTATTTTATACCGGACATTGTACCGGAAAAGAAGCGTTTGCAATAATGAAAGAAATTATGGGTGAACAGTTAGTATTGATTCATAGTGGTATGGAAATTGAATAGAAAAAGCTGGAATTTAGCCAGCTTTTTTGCTTTGATTGAGTTTTTTAATATTATTAGTACGACCATGTTTTAAAATACGACGATAATTTTCAGCTAACGCTTTTTCATATTTACTAGTCATCCAAGGAACATAGAATTGTTGATTTGCTAGTTCATTTGGAAGATATTGGATATATTCCCATAATTCAGGCCGATTATAATCATATTTTTCATCTTCTTGTAAACCAACAGGAGTCATTCTTAAATATTCTGGAGTTCGATATGATTGTACTCTAGTAGCGCTGATTGCACTATCAATTGCAGCTTCGCTTGATTTAGATTTTGGTGATAAGCATAGATCAATAATAACACTAGCTAATGGAATTCGTGCTTCTGGAAAACCGATTGTTTTAGCTGCTTGTAAGGCAATTACAGTTCTCATACAAGCATTAGGATTAGCTAAGCCAACATCTTCATAGGCGATCGTCATTAATCGTCTTTGTAATGATTCAAAATCACCAGTTTCAATTAATTTAGCTAGATAAAACATAGCACCGTTAGGATCACTACCACGAATTGATTTTTGTAAACCACTTAAAGTATCATAATAGTTATCTTCATCATGGTCATAAATTACATTAGTTTTGATCATGGCTGCTTCTAAAACATTTTCATCAATATGATTATTATCACAAATGATAGAACAGATTTCTAAACAGTTATATGCAAAACGAATATCACCACTGCTTGCTTTAGCAATTTTAGTTAAAACAGAGTCTTCGATGGTATATTCATTATTAAAGCCTTCAGATGATAATAGTGCTTGCTTTAATCCATCAATAATGTCATTTGTTGTTAATGGTTTGACTTCAAGAATATGACAGCGAGATCTAATTGCTGGATTGATTGAATGATATGGATTACTTGTTGTACAGCCAGCAATAGTAATTAAGCCACTTTCAACATGGGAAAGCAAGTCGTCTTGTCTAGCTTTATTTAAACGGTGAACCTCATCAATAATTACAAATAAACCATTTGAAAGTTTTGCTTCGGCAATTATTGCATCCATTTCTTTTTTATTGCCAGTTGAAGCGTTAAATAAACGGTATGGAATATTTAAATCATTGGCTAGACACATTGCAATTGTAGTTTTACCACATCCTGGTGAACCATAAAGGATAATTGAAAAAGGATGTTTTTTTTCAACAAATTTAGTAAGGATTGATTTTGGTCCTACTAAGTGTTGTTGTCCAATGATATCAGATAATTTTTTTGGTCTCATTTTATTTGCAAGAGTAGTAGACATTAGTATCTTCCTTTCACTTTAAAAATCAGTTATAATGATTATAGCATTTTTAGATATTGAAAGATAGGTGTATTAAATGAGATTAGTTATTCAAAAGGTAAGTTCAAGTAATGTAAAAATAAATAATGAAGTAGTTGGTAGTATTGACAAAGGTTTTATGGTTTTAGTTGGTATTACTGATAGTGATAATAAAATGATTGTAGATAAGATGGTTGATAAATTAATTAATTTACGTATTTTTGAAGATGAAAATGATAAGTTGAATTTGTCATTATTAGATGTAAAGGGAAGTATTTTATCAATTTCACAATTTACACTATATGCTAATTGTAAAAAGGGACGGAGACCAAGTTTTATTGAAGCGGCAAAACCGGATATTTCTAAACCTTTATATGAATACTTTAATCAACAGTTAAAAGAAAAAGGTGTAATGGTAGAGACTGGAGTGTTTGGAGCAATGATGGAAGTATCACTAGTAAATGATGGTCCAGTAACAATTATTTTAGATAGTAAAGAAATTTTTTAAAAAAAGTAAAAAAAGGTATTTACAAAGGAGAGAGGATGTGGTAGATTAATAGGGCACTCGAGAGAAGGAGCGAGGTTCAAAGGAAGGGCCGAGCGAAAAAAGTAAAAAAAAGAATT
>NZ_NFLA01000020.1:0-45390 GCF_002160675.1 Erysipelatoclostridium sp. An15 | reverse complement strand
AACAAAAAAAGATTCCGACATTTTAATCAGTTCACATCAAAAAAGACCAATTATCATCAAAGATAGTTGGTCTTATGTTTTTATTTATCGGAATCTTTAGAAAGTCGGGATATCTTTTTCCCATTTAGATACTGTTTGTCTTACTACATTTAGCTTTATAGCCAGCTCTTCTTGCGAAAGTCCTTTGGCTTTCCGCAAATTTCTAATATTCTCATTTAACATAACCTGTGCCTCCTTTGTTTTGATACATCTATTAAACATCAAAACAGTCGTTGCCACAAGCAATGCAAATTAACATCTGTTATTATTGTATAAAATTCTAGAACTTACATGTTTTCAATCTCTCTGTCAAGCTGAAAGTTGCATTGCATTAGGCTTTTACTTTATAATTAGATACCGCAATTTCACTTATACTTTTTTATAACTATAATTTTCATCAAAAAACTGTAATGAAAGTTCATTACAGTTTCTCACCATTAGATTCAATAACTTCTTTATACCAATAAAAACTCTTCTTTGGTCGACGTTCTAGCGTTCCTTTTCCTTCATCATCTTTATCAACATAGATGAAGCCATAACGTTTACGCATTTCACCAGTTCCAGCACTTACTAAATCAATGCATCCCCAAGGAGTATAACCCATTAAATCAACTTCGTCAATTTCAACAGCATCTTTAAATGCCTTGATATGTTCTCTTAAATATTCAATTCGATAATCATCATTAATAGAACCATCAGCTTCAACTGTATCAATTGCTCCCATTCCATTTTCAACAATGAATAATGGCACTTGATAACGATCGTATAATTCATTTAAAGCTGTTCTAAGTCCTAAAGGATCAATTTGCCAACCCCAATCAGTCATTTTCAAATAAGGATTACGACCACCCTTTAATACATTACCTTCAATTTCTTCCGCATTATTACCAGCAATTCCAGAAAAATAATAACTAAAACCAATATAATCAACTTTACCTTTAGCTAATAATTCTTCATCACCAGGTTCCATTTTAATAGTAACATTATGTTTATGCCATACAGAAGTACATGTATTAGTATAACGACCACGAACATGAACATCTCCATAATAATAGGTATTATTCATTTTATCACGCATTAAAATTTGATCTTCAGGATTACAAGTAGCTGCATACGTTGTTGGATAAATCAACATACAACCAATTTTAAAATCAGGATTGATTTCATGACCAGCAATAACTGCTTTGGCACTTGCAACAAACATATGATGACTAGCTTGTAAGATTGTTTGATAATGTTCTTCCCCTTCTTGATAGATTATTCCAGCTTGATGCCATGGACGTGGAACTTCTAAGCAGCCATTTATTTCATTAAATGTCATCCAGTATTTTACTTTATCTTTATAACGAGTAAAAACTGTTTTACAATAACGTTCAAAAAAGTCAACTAATTTACGATTACGCCAAGAACCATATTCTTTTACTAAAGTAAGTGGTGTTTCATAATGCGATAGTGTAACTACTGGTTCAATTCCATATTTTAACAATTCATCAAAAACACGATCATAAAACTCTAATCCTTCTTCATTAGGAGTTTCTTCATCACCACGTGGGAAAATTCTTGACCATGAAATTGACATTCTAAAACATTTAAATCCCATCTTGGCAAAAAGTTTGATATCTTCTTTATAACGATGATAAAAATCTGTTGCTTCATGACTAGGATAATATGCGTCTTCATGAATATAATCATGAATTTCTCTAGCGACACCATGGCGGGCACCCATTTCTACATCGTTGATACTTAAACCACGGCCACCTTCATTATAACCACCTTCATACTGATTAGCTGCAGTAGCTCCGCCCCATAAAAAGTCTTTCTTTAATTTCATCTTCGTACCTCCAAAACTAACTTAAATTCTAGCATTTATCTTTAATTCATTTAGTTTTTTTCACAATACGAAATATTTATTTTCTTTGCAATCTAGACATTTTGACATCATTTACATAGCCATAGTAAATTTCACCACTATTAATCATATTAAGTAAATCACTTTTTTTAACATAACCGCGAATTCCTATTACTTGAAGTCCATTTTCTTTAATATCCTGATATCTTTGCTTAATTCCTTTGTTTGCTGCCATAGTATCATAATATAAATCACTTTGTTTTATTAAATCAATAAAATCACTATGATCAATTAACACCTTTAATCTAGATAAAACATTTTCTTGTAACATATCGGCAGTATACTCTTCATCTAGATAAAAAGACGGATACTCTTTTTTAAAACTATCTTTTAGTCCATGTCTAACAGCATCATATATTGAAACACCAGCTGCTGTTTGATCACCAGTCTCAGTATCTAATGCTAGCCAGACAAAAGAAGAATTATCATAACTATTGATAAAATCTACTACTTCTTGAGCATTTTTATATTTAGAAAAAGTCAACGAAACATCAAGATAAGCAGATTCTGGTAAATCTTGAATATCACTATAATCTCTAGTTGTCCATTGTTCATATAATGAAGCAGTATATTCATCTAAGTCAGTTTCATTTATATCTAAATATTCATAAACCACTCTACTAAGAAGAATTTGCTCACTATCAACTGTTAATTTAGAACGTTTTATTGTAAAAGTAATATTATCAACATTGTCCCCATATAATGGATCAAAAATTTCCTGAACTTTAGCTTTAATTTGATATCTGCCAAAACCTTCATCACTGCATTCTATTGGATAATATAGCTTTCCTGGAAAATACATATTAATGTAAGTAGCCATTAAAACATCAAAACCATACTGTGTTACACTTTCGTCACTGTTATCAACAATATCATCGATTAAAAATGGATTATAGTACGTTTGTTTAAATAACCAGTCAGTGCCAAAATAGCCCGCGATAACAACACAGATTATTATTATCGTAATTAGTATCTTATGTTTTTTCAGTTTTGTTTTCATATCCTTCCCTCCTATTAAATATTTTTATGTGTCCCTATCTACTTATAATTATACAGGTTATCTTTTAGATTTAATATAAAAAATGCATAAAAGACTATTCGTATTTTATGCACTATTGATATTATTCTGTTTTATGTTTTAAACTCTTACCAATGGTTAACCACATTGTAATATAACAAGCACCACCACCAATAAAATTACTGATTGCTTCAGCAATAAATACTCCATCGATACCAATAAACATTGGTAGAATTATTGTTAGTGGCGCAACGATAATAACTTTCCTAAATATTGAAAAGAAGATAGCTTGTTTTGATTTACCTAAACCAACTGCCACAGCTTGACCAGTCATTTGAAAAGACATCATAAAAAAGCCAAAGAAATATAGACGTAATGCCCGCATTCCATCAACAATTACTTCTTGATTATTACTAAAAATTCTAATAAAAATTTCAGGAAAAATTGTTATTGCCACCCATAATATTAGCATCATTGATAATGCTGCTATGGTAACAAATTTGATTCCTTGTAAAACCCGATCATACTTTTGAGCTCCATAATTATATCCTAATACCGGTTGACAGGCATTTGCTACTCCTTGTCCAGGTAGTGATGCTACTTCTCGTAATGAATTTATAATCGTCATAATCGCAATATATAAATCACCACCATATTGCTGTAAAGTAGCATTACAAACTATGGAAACAATGGAATTAGTAATTGCCATCATAAATCCAGCCATTCCTAAAGAAACAATTCTTATAACATAATTATATTTAAGTTTTAAACAGCTTCTTTTTATTTTTAAGATCGTCTTTTTACTTGTCAAAAACTGTAATGTCCAAAGGGCAGAAACAAACTGTGAAATAACAGTAGCGATGGCTGCTCCTTGAACGCCTAAATCAAAACCAAAAATAAAAATCGGATCTAAAATAATATTAGTTACAGCTCCTAACAAAACTGTCAACATTCCAATTTTTGCAAAGCCTTGACTATTAATAAAGCTATTCATCCCTAATCCAATTAAAACAAATAAAGTTCCTAGTAAATAAATTGTCATATAGTCATTTGCATAACCGATGGTATTAGCACTTGCACCAAAAAGCCACAATAAATCTTCTTTAAAAATAAAACCGACTACCATTAATACAACACTAAAGATAATTAATAGCATAAAAGAATTACCCATTATTTTTTCAGCTTCTTCATTATCTCCGCGTCCTCTAGCGATCGAACAAAGTGGTGCTCCACCCATACCAAATAAATTGGCAAAAGCATTAATGATGGATATTAAAGGTAAACATAAGCCAAGTCCACCCATTGCTAGTGTTGCTTCACCAGGAATCCGTCCAATATAAATACGATCAACAACATTATATAAAACATTAATCAGCTGAGCGACAATCATTGGTACTGCTAAGTTTATAATATGTTTAGAAACACTGCCAATAGCAAAATTATTTTCTACTTTCCCCATTTTTTTCACCTTCTTTTAATATTATAAACCTAGATGACAAATTTTCTAATATTTTTCAAAAGAAAAAACTGGAAAACCAGTTTAATTTCTATCACGCGAACACTTTTGAGCATCAATTGCTAGAGCAATCATTAAAACATAAATAGCATCATCAGGATTAAAAATTTCTAATTGATAAGTATCTGTAAGATTAAATAACTGTTTATTTATTATGGCGACAACATTTTCAGAATTATCAATAATCTGATAATCCCATTCAAAAAAATTTCCTTCCACATGCCAATTGTTACAATCTAAAATAAATGATGGTTTAAAAAAAGTAAGTTCTTTTTTTATTTGCCCAACATATTGATCATACAAATATAAATTAAATTTTGATAAAAAAGCAAAAATTTCTTCTTTAACAGTTCCAATATGTATTCCGTTTTTATCATATATTTTTAATTTATGTCCCCAGCTTAACTCGCCCTTGACTTCAAATACCACATTATTATTTTCATCATAAATATCATAACTATCGAGCCATGAAAAAAATCTTTGTTTAAATAATAATTTCATATAATATCCTCCCATAACCTTAATAACATTCTACCATATCCATTTTTTTCTTCCATAAAACATTTCTAAATTTATCTTAACTTTAATAATTATTTTATTATACAAAAAAGAAGTATGATTCTTAACCATACTTCCTAATAAAATAATTTAAATATTATAACTAGTTTTGATTTTCTTTTTTAGTAATTATAAAGCTAACTCCGGTTTCATGATTAACAGCTGTTACATTATAACCATACATTGTACAAGTCTTATAAACAATTGATAAACCTAAACCAAATTGCCCTTTAGTTCCCTTTTCATACGGTTGAAAAAGAGCATCGATATCATCGGTTTCTATTGGTTCTCCATCATTATATATTTCTAAATAATCTGCTTTTAACATTATTTTAATATAACTTTTTACATATCTAAAAGCATTTTCAATTATGTTCTCTACACAAATTCGCCAGCATTCGTTATCACCTTTAAAAGAAACAAAAGCTAAATCTGTTTCAATTTTAATTTCCGGATGCATTCCTTGTAACTGTAGAACAATATGCTCTATTAATTCTTTCATATCAACTTCAGCATCAGTATTTTGTCCACTTATAAAATCTAATCGATTTAAATATAATAAACTACGAACTTTATTATCCAAACGCTCGGCGTTTTCTATAATAACATCCATTGACGAATTCTTATCACCATATGGATAAATATCATCCTTTACACTTTGAGAATATGATTTTATCAAGGCAATCGGTGTTTTTAAATCATGTGAAATATTATGTATCATCTCTTCTTTAATTTTATTTTGCTTGTCAATTTCTTCTTTCATCGCAATTAAAGAACTAGAAACAATTCCAATTTCATCACTACGCTCAATCTTTAATTCACTATCTTTATCTTTGCTAATATTTTCAATATATTTAGTAATTTGTCGTAATGGTTTTATTAAGCTGCTAACCCACACAAAAATTACTATTCCAACGATTGCTAGAGCAATATACATAATATTAATAATTTGCTGTTGAACACCAGAAACTAAATCAGTAGAATAATCGCTATACACTAATGAAATAAAATAAATATCACTATTTTCAGTGATTAAATAATAAATAGTTTCTCCTCCTAAATCAGTACCCTTATCATGTAGCGTACTCTTATTAGAATTAATCATTCTTGCCAAGTCCTTTGCAAAAACATTGTATAAAGCCTTTGCTTCACTATTAGACATATTGCTAGAGTGTACCAATGTTTCTTCATTGGGATAATATTTCATATGATAAATCTGCTTAGTAGTAGTACTCTCGATTGGCACATAGTCATAGTATATATATCGGTTTTGTGCCATTTCTAAAGTTTCATACATTTGTTTATCTATTAATTCCGTTAAATTCTTATTAATTAACGGAACTAAGATAATAACAACAGCAATAGCAAATAAACCAAATATAATAATTAATTGCCGTTGCAATGAATATCGTTTTAACATTAGTCTAATCGATAACCAAAGCCGTAAATAGTACGTACATTAATTTCTGGCATTTTCTTTCTTAGCCTTCTTAATGTATCATCTACTACACGGTCACTTCCAAAATAATTTTCATCCCATACTTTACTAAGTACCTGTTCCCTTGAAATAGCAAGCCCTTTATTATTAATAAAATATACCAACAAATCATATTCTTTTGTTGTTAAAACTATCTCTTCACCATTATAAAAGACTCTTCTTTTTTCAAGATCAATATCATATCCATCCATTTTAATTTTTGATGGATCATCATATGATCGCTTGATTAAATTGTTAATTCTTAAAATAACTTCTTTTATATTAAATGGCTTTGTAATATAGTCATCAGAACCTTTTTCCAAACCTATAATCCGATCAAATTCTTGATCACGTGCTGACATGAAGATTATCGGCATCTTTGGACGACATTCTTTAATTTCATTAAATAGTTCAAAACCACTTGCTCGATCAAGCATTATATCAATTAACCATAAATGGACATCGTCATCTTTATGCATCAAAGCTTCATCATACGTATAAAATGAATAAACAATATAGCCTTCTTTTTCTAAATATGTTCGTACTAAATCATTCAAATTCTTTTCATCATCAATAATATTAATTCTAAATTGCATGTATTTCACCTCACTTTTTAATATAATATGAAATATTGCCATATTGTATGGCAATATTATGTGATATTATGTTTTTTTATCTTTTGATAACGAATCCTTTTTCCTTCATTTTATCGACAATTTTATTAACATTGACTAAACATTTTTCATCGCTATCAGCTTCAACC
This sequence comes from Erysipelatoclostridium sp. An15, assembly GCF_002160675.1. Lineage (NCBI taxonomy): Bacteria > Bacillati > Bacillota > Erysipelotrichia > Erysipelotrichales > Coprobacillaceae > Thomasclavelia > Erysipelatoclostridium sp. An15. The sequence goes on along the minus strand of NZ_NFLA01000020.1, from coordinate 38,110 downwards.
ATTACTCGAACCACTGGTTCTGTTCCACTTTCACGAACTAATACTCGTCCATTGTCACCTAAATCAGCCTCAACTTCAGCGATAACAGCTCTTACATCAGGATCTTCTTGAGCCTCTTTTTTATCACGAACAGGTACATTTTTCATTAACTGCGGATAAATAGTTACTGGATCTGCTAATTGAGCAACAGTTCTTTTACTTTCAATAACAGCTTCCATTACTTTTAAAGAAGTTAAAATTCCATCTCCTGTAGTTGCATGTTTAGAGAAAATAATATGTCCAGATTGTTCACCACCTAAAACATGACCGTTTTTAACCATGTTTTCATTTACATATTTATCACCAACAGCAGTTTTTTCATATTTAATACCTTCTTTATCAAAGGCTTTGTATAAACCTAAATTAGACATTACTGTTGTTACAACAGTGTCATTTGCAAGTTCACCATGTTCTTTTAAATATTTACCGCAAATATATAAGATTAAATCACCATCAATAACGCGACCAAATTCATCAACACAAATACAACGATCGGCATCCCCATCATAAGCAAATCCAATATCTAAAGCATTTTCTTTTACATATTGTTGTAGTACTTCAATATGAGTAGAGCCACAATTTGTATTAATATTCAATCCGTCAGGATCACTATTAATTACATAAGTTTTTGCTCCTAAAGCATCAAATACACTTTTAGCAATTGCACTACTTGCACCATTAGCACAATCTAAACCAACTCGATAGTTTCTAAAAGCTCTTGTAGGAATTGACATTAAATAGCCAATATAACGGTTTCTTCCCATTGAATAATCTAATGCACAACCAATTTGATCTTTAGTGGCAAGTGGTATTTCATCACTTAAACCATCAATATATTGTTCAATTAAATTTTCAACTTTAGCATCCATCTTATATCCATTTGAATCTAAGATTTTGATTCCATTATCATAATAAGGATTGTGTGATGCTGAAATCATAATTCCACAATCAAATCCATCACTTGTAACTACATATGATACTGAAGGAGTTGTTGTAACATGTAATAAATAAGCATCTGCACCACTAGCAGTTAATCCAGATACTAGTGCATACTCTAACATATAAGAACTTCTACGTGTATCTTTACCAATAACTACTTTAGCACGATTGCCATTTTGTGAGTAGTACCATCCTAGATAGCGCCCCACTTTGTAAGCATGTTCGACTGTCAAATCAACATTAGCTTCCCCTCTAAATCCATCTGTTCCAAAATACTTACCCATTTTCTTCTTTCCTCCTATTGTCTTTCTAAGGTAATTGTTATTCTTTCTGGAGATGTCAATCTACCAGTTAGATATCCTTTATTCAAGGTTAAATTTACTTTAACAGTATTTCTGCCACTTTTCAAGTTTTCCAAATCAATTGTCACATTAAAATCACTACTTGTCAGACCTGCAAGCATATTGCTAGTACCCTCTACTATTACAGAAGCCTTATCTTGACCACTTGCAAAATTAACCTTGTAGTTATTTTCGTTATTAATGACATTAATTGGAATATCACTAATTGTCGTTGTTGTCGTTGACCCAACTTGAATTTGGGCATCAATTGTATCAAAATCCATTTTATTAATATTCTCAGTTCCTGTTATTTGTAATCTTTCGTATGTTTTATTACTACTAACATTAGAAATATCAATTTCAACATGAACTTCATTAATACTATTTAATAATTCCTCTTTACCATAAATTCTAACTCTGTCTTTTGATAGCGTAATATTTTCTAACCCATATCCACTTGCAAATTGTCCAGTATAAGTGGGTGTAATCGGAACTTCTTTACTATAAGAAGAAACACTGCAATTAACCTTAACAGTTTTAGGAATGATTTCAACATCCACCTCTTCACCGCTACGATCATAAGCATGAATTCTAGCGTCCTGTTCAAAATTTTTATTAACTCCATCTAAATCAATAGTTGCCATAACACTATTAATTCGATCAATATCATCTTGAGACCCTTGAACTTCAACTGCATTATGTTCCATTGATTCTACCGATACTGAGTATTTTTCATCCATCTTGTCTTCATTTATAAAATCATAGCCTAATTCAAATGTTTTAGTTACTTTCTGCGTTATTCGCACAGTTACTGTTTGAGGAACAATCATAACTTGTAAATCATTAGGAAACCCTTCGCTCTTTAACTCGATAGTATGTTCCCCTTCTCCTAATGTTGAAAAATCAGCAATAACTTCATAATTACCAGAAATCTTGGTAGTATATATATCCAGAGAAGGTCCTACCAAGGCAACATTGACTGTTTCTGGTAATCCTACTACATCATAATCACTTTGTAATCCTTCCACTTTAATTGGTACATCATATAAATAATCACCACCATTTGGTGCCGTAAATATATTAGTAATGCTACCATTTATTGTTAACAGTAAAATTATTGCCAACATAAATGATAATACTTTTATCGATAAATTAGATTGCAACATTCGATCTAAAAATGCATTTAATGAATTTAAAATATGATATACTGCCCGATATGCTTTATCTGTTACTTTAAGATTATCATCAACATTTTTTAATTTAGTTGTTTGTTTACTTTCGTCCTTTTTTTGCTCTGACTTTTGGCGTGTAATAAAATTTAAAAAGAAATCAGTAGTTGAATCTTTCTTCAAAGGATTTTTAGGATTTTCTTTTTTTGGCATTTTACTCACCATCCTTATCTTTAGAATTAAACCAATCTAATTCATTAACTAAATTAGCTCTTAATTCTTTACGAGGAATTTTTCGCAATTTCCCATCAGTAGCAAAAGAAATCGTTCCAGTTTCTTCAGAGACCACAACCGTTAAAGAATCAGTTATTTCGCTAATACCTAAAGCAGCTCGATGTCTTGCCCCATATAATGGACTTAATTCCTGATTAGTTGGTGGATAAAAAGCTGCTGCACATACGATTCGATCACCTTTAATTATTGTCGCACCATCATGTAGTGGTGTTCCTTCCCAAAAAATTGTTAAAAATAACTCCGACTTAATATCAGCATTAATTCTTGTTCCAGTATTAATATAATCAATTAATGATTGTCCTCTTTCAAAAGTTATTAATGCACCTGTTTGATCTTCTGATAATTTAGTAATTGCGGATACTAATTCATCCATTAATCGCTCCTTTTCATCATCAGAAATATTATTTTGTTTTATATCCAATTTTGTCTGGCCAATTTTTTCCAACAGTCCTCTGATTTCTGGCTGAAAAACAATTATTACAGCGACAACTCCCCAAGTCAATACAGTATCAACCAGATAGTCCATTGCACTTAATCCAAAAAGACTAGTAAATAATTTTAGTATCAAGATTAAAAGAACGCCCTTAAACAATTGCATCGTTCTCATATTTTGCTTCAACATTGAAATCAATAAATAAATAACATACCAAACTAACAATAAATCAATAATCGTTCTAATCAAATTAAAAAATGAATTTAAACTAAATGTAAATGCTGAAATTGATAGCACTGGTAATCACCCACTTTCTATACCATTATACCATTATCATATTTAAAATAAAAACCCTTTATCTAAGAATTAAGATTGTTTAATCGACATAAATAAATCCTTAATATAATATTTAACTTTTTTAAGTGTAGAGTTATACTATTTATAAGGAGGAATGAATATGTTAGATAAAAAAGTAATTGAATTATTAAATGACCAGGTTAATAAAGAATTCTACTCAGCATATCTATATTTAGATTTTGCTAATTTCTACAAAGATAAAGGATTGGACGGTTTTGCAAACTGGTATCAAATCCAAGCTCAAGAAGAAAGGGATCATGCAATGTTATTTATTCAATACTTGCAAAATAATAATGTCTCTGTAAGTTTAGAAGCAATTGCAAAACCAGACAAAAAATGTAAAGAATTAAAAGATCCTCTTATTTTTGCTTTACAACATGAAGAATATGTAACCAGTTTAATTCATGCAATTTATGATGCAACCTTTACTATCAAAGATTATCGCTCAATGCAATTTTTAGATTGGTTTATCAAAGAACAATGTGAAGAAGAAACAAATGCTCATGACATGATCAATAAATATGATCTTTTTGGTAATGACTCTAAAGGATTATATATGTTAGATAATGAATTAAAACAACGCGTATATTCAGCACCGTCTTTAACTCTATAAAAACACAAAACTGCAAGAAAATTCTTGCAGCTTTTTTATTATTGATATAATTGGTTAATTTTTTGTTTAGCAGTTTCAACAGAGGCATCATCTGGGACCATCATGTATAAACTTGAACCATAAATTGGTGAATATAATGTATTACCATTTCCATCAACACTAATACTTTCAATATTCCATGCACTCATATCATTAATCTGCATTCTAAGTAAACTAATCATTTGATCATCTGTCAAGTTAGTTTGGAATGAAGAATGCAATGAATTCAATAGACTCATATAATTAGTAATGATTGATGGTGAAATAACTTTATTAATAATTCCAGTAATTACTCGCATTTGATTACGACCACGTTCTTTATCACCTTCTGCAAATGCATGTCTTTCACGCGAAAAGGCTAAAGCCTGAGTTCCATTTAAATGAATTGTTCCTTGGCTAAATTCACCAAATGCCCTTGGATTATCAACTTCGATACCACCAATAGCATCAACAATATCGATTAAACTAGTAAAGTTAACACGAACATAATAATCGATATTAACACCAAAATAATTTTCAACATTACCTTTTGTTTCTTCTACACCATATAAACCTGAGTGTGTTAATTTATCACGTTCTCCACCTAGAACATTAAATGGAATATAATAATCACGTGGAATACTTGTCAATAAGATTTGTTTTGTATTTGGATTAACAGTAACAATCATATTAACGTCAGATCTTGATTTAGTACTTATTGTACCATATGTATCAATACCACTGATATAAACACTAAATGTATTTTTAGTTAAATCAGTATTGGTAGTAGTATCAACTTCAGTAACATAATTTTTGCTATAAATAACTCTTGTTTCATCACTGAAATTTTCATAATCATCTTCAATAATTGAACGATAAGATTCATTCATAACTAAACAGCTAACTTCGCCGCTGTATAAAGCATTTACCCAGGTAAGAACCCCAGAATAACGTCTTACATTAGGTGTTTCGCCATTAGTTGCTTTAATTGTAGAAAGCATATTATCTACATGTTCGTCACTAGTAGCTAAAGCAGAAAATACTTTCCCTTTTAAATCTTCAATATACTCATAAGAACTATTTTTTAAAACAACAACCGAAACGACATCAGTGTCTTCAGTTGTTGAAACATTTCCAAAAACACCAACAGTTTGCATATAAGTATAGTTTCCGATAAATAGTACGATACATAATAATACAATAATTACTTTCCCAATAATTTTAACTGGCTTCTTTTTACTTTTATATTGCATTAGTGCCATTAAAATAAATAAAATAAGCAACAATGCTACTATAATTACAATGTATCGTGTAGGCAAAATCCGATATCTTACAATCTGATAAATTAACCAGACTATTGGAACTGCCAATAAAATCATAAAATACGTTCTTACATCTTTAAAGATTTTCTTTAAATTACGCATTCTATTTACACTACGTATATTTTTGCTCATATAATCCCTCCATGATGTGCCAATTATACTTATTTAGCATATCATGACAAACTAGGTTTGTCAAAATTGCTATTACCAATTTATGCAGACGACATCTTATTTTTTACTATAATTTAATAAAAAATTATATGCATTAGTTGTAATTTGATCAAATTGTTCTTTTTGCTCTGGTAATAAATTAAGAGCATAGCTAATTCCTAAAAAATTATTTTTCTTGTTTGTCCCATGATAATCAGAACCAGCAGTTAAAATAAGAGCAGGATTTTGTTGTTGACAACCAGTTAATAAATTAATATCTTCAATTTGATTTAATGGATGATAACATTCAAAACCATCAATACCATGATCAAGACAATCTTTGATAAATACCTTTTTTTCATCTACAGAAAAATGATATTCACCTAGATGAGCAATAACAGCTATTCCTTTCGATTCATGAACGACCTTAATTGCTTCATAAAGAGAAATCGGCTTTTTACTTACAAAAAAAGGTCCCTTTTCATCAATATAATTGTTAAACGCACCATTGATATCACTAACTATTCCCTTTGCCACCATATATTTAGCAATATGAACACGATTTAAATTCTGTTTTTTAGCTATTCCTTTACAAAAATGATAAAATTCACTTATTGATACATCGGGAAACTGTTCTTTTAATTTATTCAAAATAGCTTCATTTTGAGTTATTTTAATATTTTGATAAGCACTAATTAATTTTGATAACGATTCAAAAGAATCGTTTTCTAAATTAAAATAACCCAACAAATGAATTTCTTGTCCTTGATAATTCGTTGAAACTTCTACACCGGCTAAAGCATTTTGGTGATATTTAATACAAGCCTGTTTAAATTCATCAATCCCATCAATTGTATTATGATCCGTTAAAGCAATTAAATCAAGCTGTTTATCATGAGCCTTTTTTACAATATCTTCAGGATTATCACTGCCATCAGAATAATTACTATGAATATGTAAATCAATCTGTTTCATTTTTTTCACCCCAATTTCTATAAAAATTATAACGCATTTAAATAAGATTTCATAATCAAATTTACAATAAAAACCCAATCAGCATAATGTCAATTGGGTCATAAATTTTATTTAATATTTTAATTCTTGCCAATTTAATTCAGTGTTAACCTGATGATTATTAGATAAATCTACAGCAGTAATCTTTAAGATACCTTCTTGATTCAATGAAAAAGTAACTTTAACACGCGCTTCACCAGCATTAGTTTGTTCAATCCCATTTAAAATCAATTTACCTAACCAGTGATTTTTACGATCATAAACATTATCAATAGCATTTCCTTCATAAACTTCAAAAGAAATTTCTTTTTGATTATCATAGATAGTAGTATACATCTTTGACGCTTCGATTGGATATTTTGACTGTTCAGGAATAATTACAGAAATTTTATCACCTTCTACTTTTAATCCTAAATTAAAATTCACTCTAGGAATAATTTGTTTAGTAGTTGTCATTTTACTGCTTGCCCCAATTGCAACAATCGTATCTAAGTTATCTTCTAAAATATTGGCAGGTATTAATTCTTGAACAATTCTTTTAGCCTCAGGTAAGTTCATTGACCCCCCTACAAAAATAACATGATCAATATCACTAGTTCCAATATCTTCTCTTTTCAATTTTTCAATTACTTCTTCGATTGCTTCTTGATAATCACGCCACAACCGTTTTACTTTTGGATATTGATTAAAATCCACACTGCTAATATCACATTCAAATATAACTGATTGATTATCTTTAACACATAATTCTCCTATCGCTACATTAACACTTGTTTCATAACTCAAAGCCAATTTAGCAGTTTCAGCTTTTTGCGCAATTTTAGCTTTAGTTCTTTGATAAGTCACATCACTATCATAAACCATTTTTAATAAAGCATTATCTTCAATAGACTCCAACGAATAATCCAATGCTTCCTTTTCCATTATTTGATCATTAAGATAATCAATCATCGCATTAGTAAAATCATCACCACCAAGTTTTTCATTACCACCAGTAGCGATAACCTCATACTCGCTGCCATCATACTTAATTACCGCAATATCAAAAGTTCCACCACCAAAATCACAAACAAAATAGATAGCATGATTATCTGGTCTAATTTTTTCACCATAAGCTAAAACCGATGCTATTGGTTCTTTTAAGGTTTCTACCTTGGAAAACCCAGCTCGAATACCAGCATTTTTAGTATTTTCAACAGCATTGGTAGTAAAATTATTAGGTACTGTAATGACCGCCTCTATTTTTTCTTCATGCCCAAGATATTGGTAAATAGCTTCTTTAACTTTAGAAAGAATTTCAACGGCAATATCTTCGCTACTAAAAGTTTTATTAGAAGCTGTAAATTTTTTTTCAGGTGAATCAATTGACCGTTTAGTGGATTTAATATAATTATCAGGATCCATCAAGCCACGGTTTTTTGCTCGTTTACCTACTAGTTTAATCTTTCTTTTTTCGTTATAGTAAAAAACTGAAGGTACTAAATGATCATTATCAATCGGTATTATTTTAATTTGATCATTATCATTAATAGTTACAACTGTATTAGTTGTCCCTAAATCAATTCCTATCTTTTTCATTTTTTATTCTGTTTCCTTTCAACATTCCAATTGACTGGATTATCACGATTATCATACGATGGAGCGACACCATCAAGATCCTCAGCATGGATATACAACATTCCTTCTTCATTTAAGGTAAATGTCACATCTACTTTAGCTTTTCTTGCCGGCATTGGTTTTAAACCACTGATTCTAAAATGATATATTTTCTTATTTTCAGGATCTTTAGCATTAGATAATTGATTGCCTTCATACACATCGAAACTGATAGCTGTTTGATTGTCCTCTGTAGTTGTATAATGTCCTGTCTTTTTAACTGTTGGTGGATACTTTGTTCCTTGTTCAATAATCGGACTGAGACTACCATCTACTATTTCAACTCCCAAACTATAAGGAAGTTTATTGGTAAGATTGATATCAACTTCTTTAGGTACTGGATCAGGATCAATTCCCTTAAAAGCAACATTTGCCCAAATCGCAGCTCCAGCAGCAACTATTTTATCTAAATCTTTATCTAATGGTTCTTGGGTAAACATTTTTTTAATAATTTCTTTAGCTTTTGGCAGATTCATTGAACCACCGGCAAAAACAATTCTATCAATATCTGATTTATCAATATCTTCTTCTTTTTTTACACTTCTTAAAGCATCTTCAATCGTTTCTTGAAAACGAGTAAACAACAAATTGGCATTTTTTTCAAAATCAGCTCTATCAATTGCCATTGATAGTGAAATTGTCTCGCCATTAATTTGATAAATATCTGGTAAATCAATTATGATTTGTGATTCATAACTTAATGCCTGTTTTGCTTTTTCAGCAGCATTAAGTATTTTTTGTTTCATTTGACGATATTTTTCATTAGATGGAAAAATACTTTGTAAAAGCGGATTTTGATCAATATTATCATAGGAAATATCTAAATGACCATATCTTTCTTCATTTAAGATTTCATCTTCAATCATCTTAACAATAACATTAGTAAAATCATCACCACCTAATTTATCATCACCACCAACACTAGCAGTATAATAATCATTGCCCTTTACCGTAACAATTGAAATATCAGCTGTTCCACCACCTAAATCAATAACCATATAATTACCGTCTGCTTTTTTTTCAATCCCATTAGCAATAACAGATGACACCGGTTCTTTTAAGGTTTTTACATCCATAAATCCAGCTCGACGTCCTGCTCTAATTGTTGCTTCAATCGCATAATCCCTAAAAATAGCTGGAATTGTAATTACTGCTTTAATATCACTTTCGCCAGTTAGTTCCTTAACTTCATTATAAATTCGTTTTAAGACTTCTGTCGCTACATCTTCAGGGCTATAAGATTTCCCATTAACATTAAAATGATAATTACGATCATCCATATACCGTTTAGCTGAAGCTACATAATTTTCTGGATGTAACAACCCTCTTGATTTTGCTTTTTTTCCAATCAATAAGACTTTACCATCTTCATATAAACATGATGGTAATATTTCTGATCCATCAAAATTAATATATTGTAATTGTTTATTTTTATAAATTGCACATGCACTATTAGTTGTTCCCAAATCAATTCCTACTAAAATTGCCATAATTTCCCTCCACTTACATTACATACTCATTATCGATTTCTAAATTCAAATCATCTTCCATGTCAGCTCGTTGTTCCGTTTGTTTAGCTGCCATTTCATCATTATTAAATTCATCCATAATCTTTCCTCTTTAACTAATCCTTCAATTCTTCAATAATAATTTGATCATTATCATTAATACTAGTTTCTTCATGATTTAAATCATGATGATCTTTTGACTCATTATTTTCATTTGATAAGTAATCTAAATTTTTATTAATATCTTCAGTTTCATTATTAGTTGTTTTCTCTTTTTTAGCAACCATTATTGCTGTTTTAAAAATTAAATCATTTAATTTAGAAGCAGTTTCATGCATTTGATTTAATAACTCAACATCAGGATTAGTAATTTCAATTTCTTCGTCTTTAGATTCATTTTTAACTTCTTTTGAGTCAATTTTAATATTTTCAATATCTTTTTTAAGAAATGTAACTGTCCCTAAAATACTATTAATATTTTTAATTGTTTTTTCGCTGCTTTCAGCATCCCCTTTAACTTGATTACGAATTTCACGTAATAAATTTGTTTTAGAATCTAAATCATTTTCAATATCTTCTAATTTTTTACTTAATCCGTCAATCTTATCAATAATATCACATAAATCTTTAACAGTATCATTACCATTACTTTTATTGAGTTGAAAATGAATATTTTTATTCAAATCATCAATTTTTTGAGAAACATTTTTTAATAAATCTTTTGACTGATTAGCAACGATTAATAACGAATCTTTATGTTGAGTTAGTATTTGTTGTTCTTGAATTTTTTTTAACTTTTGATTAATATCAATTAATTTATTATTAATTTCATAATTAATGTTTTGATTAGTATTATTTGAATAAGTATCTCTTAAATTTTTTATTAGTTTATCAATCAATGGATAATAGCAATAATAATAATCATCTTGATCATAATAAACTAAAACATCATCATTAGTAACAACCAGATACTTTTTATACTTATTCATGTATTTACTTATTGTATTTAAATCTATTCTATCATAATCAATTTTTAAATACTCTATTTCACTAATTTGAGAAAGTATTTCACTTATCATGATTATATATTTGTCAAAGCACCCTATTGATCTTTTTTTACTATAAAATTCCATTTTTCTCCCTCCTATAAAACATTGTATTCTTTTATTACAGAACCATCTTTATTATAAATAATTAATGTGACACTACCACCATCAGCTTTTCTTTCTAAAGCAAACGAATGATTCCCATCATTATATCCAGAAAGATCAATATTTTTTAATAACGTACAATCACTGATCATTGCACCATTATAACCTTCATAAATTCCTAGTTTTCCGTTAAAAGAAGCTGGTATTTTCTTTTTTAAACTTTGCGTTTTTATACTTGAATATGATGAAAGCATTGGTTTAAAAGTAGTAACTGTCCGTAAAAATTTAACTTTTTTAGATATACCAATTCCAATCTGTTTTAAATGGTCTTCAATTTTATAAGTTAAATTATCATTACTAACACCACCTAAACAAGTTAATTCATCGATATCTAACATCAAATCTTGCTTTAAATTAAAATCCCGATTAATTTTTTCCTGGATGCCAAAAATAGTGCTAATATTTCCAGTATAGATAATTTTATTGATATCACTTCTAGTTTTATGACTTTGATCAATACACTCATCAATGGTCTGATAAATATTTTTCATCACACCTGTTTTTTCAAACAGTTCAATTATCATATCCTTAGAAAAATCATTATCATATTCAGCCCCAATATCTGAAAGACCAATATATAAATTAGCCTGATCATTTTTTCGACTATCAAAATCTTTAAGTAAATCGTTGATTCCTGTATCTAATAGATCTTGATCAGTTGAACTTAATTTATTATAACTGACATTGACATTCATAATTTCTAAAAAATATTTTCGTAAAGTATTAAAAAAACTAAATGATGTATTAAAAGAATTTCCATCTAACTTAAAAATCAATTGTTCATTTTGATATTCAATATCAAAAATTTTAACTTTAATATTATCATCTTCAATACTAATTAACATAAAACTATCTTTATTTTTTATTTTTTGATTGGTATGTTTTAAATAACCTAAATAACTGGCAATTGGTTCTTCTAATATTTGATCAACTCTAAATGAAATTGATGTTAAAATATTTTTTAATTCTTGTTTTCGTGTTTGAGAATATTCATAAGGCACAATTAAAGTCATTGAATTAACGGGATCATTTTGTTGATGGTTATCTAATTCTTTTTTTATATACTTAAAATATTCTATTACAATATCATTGATCGTATATTTTTTATTATTGATTGTATATTTTTTTTCAACATCATCTTTAAACGCTTGCCCTACATTACTGATGTATATTTCATTTTGACCATTATTAGTAGCACTATTACCTACTACAATATCTTTATCAGTAATTTTAATGCGACTATAAAACTTAGCAGATGCATCACCATATTTAATTAGCGTATTATATTTTTTTGGTTTAAATTGTTTGTCATCCATTTCACCAATTAGATTATATACACTACCAAAAGTCATTGCATATTTTCCCATAGTTATTTTCCTTTCCAAATACTCGCCTTTCCTGGAAATAAGATAAATGAATTTTCAAAAGAATTATAATCAATTAAATAACAATATCGATATACTTTATGAATAGTATCGATTTTATTTTTATCATCGGTCATATTATCAGTCACATTAATTTCTGGATCAAACCGTAGCTCATCCCAATCATCACCATCATTACATGTTACTGAATAAACATTAATTTTTAGTAAAAAAGAATTTAATATTTCAACAATATCAACCACACTCTTATTCTTTTGTTCAATTTGTGATTGCAAATAATCAAGATAGTCAATATAAACGCCAATAATATCTTTAGTAACATCATTAAAATATTTTTGAATATCAAATTTACTAAACGTCGGTTTGACAATCTTTTTTGTATTAATTTTATCGTAGACTCGTTGCATTCGTTCTTTTATTTTAAAAGCAATTCCTTCTTTGTCATTAACTTTATCTAAGTCTTTAATTAAATCTTCAAGCCGTGATAATGTATATTGATGATAATGTTTAACTGTTTCTATATCATCATTTAAAACGTCATCATTACGTGGGATGAAAAAATATTCTAACGAATTTTCTTTAAACTGATACGTATTCTTTGATAAATACTGTTTATATAGCTCATTACCCTTTTCAACTATCTTTATGATCTTCTCATGTTCTAATAACATTACATACCATCCCTTCTTACAGTACCACTATTTAATTGATCTCCAGCCACCTCAACATCAACTTTAATAATGAATTCGTTATTAATTGATACATTTACTTTAACTAAATCGTCATCATGATAATTAGCAACGTTGGTACTTAGATATTTCCCAATGTATTCAACATTAGAATCGTGAGCAACTATGATTTTATTTTTCATTTCAATATCATCATAACTATGAAATGAAATATCGATACAATTTTCATTATTAACCAACTGATTTAACTGATAATTCAAAGTAACATCAAAGGGTATTTTAGATCCTCGAGGAATTATTTCTTTGATATTACTTGAATTACCTATTGCTATTCCAATCGTATCAGAAACTTTTTGGATCATTCCTGAAAAACTGATTGCATCTCTTAGTGTCTTAGATTCTTCTTGAAAAATCTGATTGGCGATAATTGCCGCACCTTTACCAATCATTAATTCCTTATCAGAATTCTTCACAATTTTATCATCGTTGCCAAAATAATCTCTAAGTTTTTTTTCAACTAACGGAATCAACGAACTGCCCCCAACAACTAAAATACGATTCACATCATCTTTAGTCATATTATTTCGTTTCAGCAACACATCAATTTTTTCAATCGAACGATTAATATAACTAACGATCATCGCATCAAATTGATTCTTAGTAATGATCCAATTATAATCCACCTTTTTGCCATGCTGTCTAAAAGTAACTGGTTTACCATATTGACTATACAATGATAGTTCTTCTTTAGCTTTTTCAGCAACATCTCTTAAAACTTCAATATTTTTAGCATACTCTTCTTCACTATCAAAATTATTTTTATCATCTAAGTCAAAGAACTCATTATCATAAAAATAATTCTTCCCATCAATAAATACTTTTTCGGTAAAATCTTCACCCCCTAAATGGACATCACCATTAGTATCGGTAAACTCCAACGTGCCATCTACTTTTCTTTTCAATAAAGAAACATCAAAAGTACCCGCTCCTAAATCATAGACTAATAATGATGAATCATTAGGAATCGTTTCTACTTCATAATCATAACAAATAGCCGCTGCTACTGGTTCTTGAACAATCAAAACATCATCCATTCCAACATCTAATATTCCTGCTTGTCGTAAAGCCGCACATAAAGAATAGCCAAATTTAGCAGGAACTGTTAATACCAGCTTACGAGCATTACAATCATTTTGGTCATTAAAACGATCAATTAAATTTCTTAAAAACGTACTGCTAACCTCTTTAGGCGTTAATCGTAATTCAGTACCATCATTACATTCAATTTGATAACGTCCATCAACCAATTTACCTGTATCACCAGTTAATCCTCTTTTAAAACAACGTAATAATGATTTAGGATGCAACAATCCTCTAGCTTCTGCCCGTTCTCCAAACAAAATATCATCTGGAGAATTAAAATAGAGCGCTGATTTAATTACCTGACGACCATGTTCTTCTAAAAATGTATAATCCCCTTTGTTATTAAATTTTACAACAACCGAATTTCTAGTTCCTAAATCAATTCCGATTGCCTCACTACCATCTTCTTCAAAAAAACACATTTATATTCCCTCCTTATTATTAATTTTATATTCAATAGTACTTCCTAAAGCCCCGCCAAGACAAAGCAATTCATTTACATTAACCATGATTTCTTGATCAATATTTAAATAACTATTTATTTTTTCTTGAATACCATAAATATTGCTGATATTTCCAGCATAAATCAAACAATTAATTGGTAATAGCAAATTGCTTTGCCTTAAATTATCCATAATAATATTATCAAGATATTTAAAAACACCAAGATCTTCCAATAACTTATTAAACGTTACTTTAGAAAACTCTTCTTCATATTCTACTTCAGCATCTAATAAACCAATATATAATATTGAGCGATCATTTTTTCTATTTTTACAATCCAAAATCAAATCATCAATTGCATTGTCTAATAACTCTTTATCCCCATTAGATAGACTAGCATAATTTTCAATCTTCATCGCTTTTACAAAATAAGCTCTTAATAAATTATTAAAATTAAAATCTTTTTTAACCACTTCATTTACTAGCTCAAATTCTACTTTTGCATTTTGATAATGAACATTAAAAATACTAACTTGAACTAATTTATCCTCAATCTTAATAAACATAAAACAATCTTGCTCTTTAATATTTTGTTTGCTTTGATTTAAATAACCTAAATAACCAGCTACCGGTTCTTCTACTAATTGTCTTACTTGATATGAAAGGGAATTCAAAATATCAATTAACAATTTCTTTTCTTTTGACGTATAATCGTATGGAACTACCAATACCATTGCTTTATCGATAACTTGATGAGTGACCAGTTCTGCTTTTATATAGTCAAAATATTGTTTAACAATATCTAACCCAGTATATATTTCATTGCTTAAATAATACAATGAATGAATATAGTTATGAAAAATAGCCCCAACATCATCAATATAGATCCCTTTATCTATATTTTTAACACCATTACCGACAACAACATCATGATTAGTTATTTTAATTCGACTATAAAACTCTGCTGAATAATCACCATAATTAATTAAACTATTATATCTTATTGGCTTAAATTGGTCATTTTCAATGTTTCCAATTAAATTACGACTCATTCCAAAAGTCATCACATAAGTCCCATTAATATCCGCTTTTTCTTTAATATTATGATATGAATTAGTCCTATCAAATAAATTATGAGCATCAATATGTAAAACTCCAGCTTCATCAACGCTAAGCATTAAACTAACTACCGCCTGTTTTATTGGCAATGATTTTAAATTGCCGATTTTAAAACTAGCTACTTCTAGATTCCGTTTATCATTTAGATTATTTAAAATATTTCCTTCATAAATACTAAAATATAGGCTAGTCTGAGCTGGGGTTAATTTAGCATAATATTTAGTTTTAACTATTTCAGGTGGGTAGATACTACCTTTTTCAAGTAATGGATAAATAGTATTGCCATAACCAACTCCAATATGATTTGGCAATTTATTAATCAGATTAATCTTATTAGCTTGCTCACCTAAAAGAGCGGCCCCATTAGCAATTTCTTGCATATAACTATAAGAATAGATTTCTTGTTTAAAAACATCAGCAATAATATCTTTTATTATTGAAAGATTTACTAGATCACCTGAAGCAATTACTTTGACGATTTTCTTATCAATAGCTTTGTGAATTTGAAGCAACGCTTGTTTAAATCGATATAATAACGGACTGACATTCATTTTAAAATCATCAAGTGTTATTTCTATTGCAAAATCAATTGATTTTTCGTCCATTTGATAAAGAGCTGGTAAATTAATGATTGCTTTTGTATCGTAGCGTAGATTATACATCGCTTGTTTAGCTGCCTGCATTATCCGCTGTTTAACTAACCAGTATCTTTCATTTGTTCCAAATATTTTTTGTAAAATACTATTTTCATCAATTTTTTGCCATGATAAATCTAAACAACCATACAATTCATTATTAAAGATTTCATCTTCAATCATTTTGATAATTACCCTTATAAAATCATTGCTACCTAAGGTTTGATCTCCACCAATTTCCAATGTTTGATAGTTATTGCCAGTTACTTCAATAACTCCAAGATCTAAATAATTATCACTAAAAGCAACAGTGACAAAAATACCATCTTGTTTATGAAATTCAACACGATTAAAGTATTGAATTAAAATTGCCATCGGTTCCTTAACTACTTTTACCTCTGTAAATCCCGCCCGTTTAGCACTAGTAATTAAAACTAACGTAGCCAAGCTAAAAAAAGTTGCAGGAACTGTAATAACAGCACCGACATCATCCTTAGTCGCCATGATAGTTTTCAATTTATTATAAATACCACTTAGTATTATTGTTGTAATATCAGATGGACTTAATTGACTATTTTTAAGCGAATAATAATAATTTTTATCAGCTAGATTTCTTTGATAAGAAGATAAATCGTTGTTATACCACATTGTTTTAGCATTTATATCATTTAAATATGCCGATAATATTTCATCATGTTTAAAGCTATAAAATTTTATTGATGATGATAGTAATAAACAAATAGTAGTATCACTTTTCATGTTAATTCCAACCAAAAATGCCATTAGTTTATCCTCTTTTTACTTTTCAATCATTTTAGTTAAACTCTCACTTGATAAAAACGCATATTCAACATGATCTTTTTTGCCATTTTCTTCAATTACATTATCATCTAAAAGTAAGTTTTTATAACCATCAATAACTTTATCACTAGTTATGATGCTATGTCCCATATCTAAGAGCGTTTCGATAAATCCCAATACTTCTTGAGCAGGATCAACTAAAACTACTAAGCTATCATCTTTTAAAAACTCATCCATCATCGATTCAATCATATCGATCATGATCTCCTCAAAATTATTATGATCAATAACTTTTCTTAACAGAGTATCATTATAATCTTCGTAATAAACATACTTTGTTTCCTGCTTTTTTAATCTTGATAACAACAATTGCACCAAATATAATGTTCTTTTAGTCTCATCTTTAGATACAATAATTAAGTTATCATCAAAAGATAAACTATAATCACTATTAATTAGATACTTATTTTGATTTAAATTATCTTGATAAAATTGTTCAAAATTATTGATTTTGACAATCGGTACCGGTTGACTATTTTGTAATCTATTAATTCCTTTTTCATTGATTCGATTTAAATACAAATCATATTTACCATTGATTACAAAACATTCGAGACCATTATTCGGTTGATAATATTTTAAACGAATAAAATTTTCATACAACATAGTATCCTTAGAATTAGGCTGACAAACAACTATTTGTACATTATCAGGTTTATTGACCATAAATTGTTTAAAAGCCGGTATTAGATCATGACCATTTTCAATAAATATTGAAATCATCTGATTAGGATATTCATTAATTTCTTTTTGTAATTGTAAAACAAAATCATCATTAATAGTAATTGCCTGACAATTATGATATCCAGGAACTGTAAATAACGTTGGTAATGTTTGATAATCATAGTAAATATGAATAGCTTCTTGAACACTATCTAACATTGTACTAAATTCTAACAGCCGCATCATCGCCTGTCCTTGCTTACTGGTAGCAACAATGACATAATCATTTAATTCATCATTAAAGACCATCTTTAAACAATTTTGTTCATATTCACCATTTAACACTTTTAGCAGCAGATCTTGATAATACCATTCTTTTAAATATTCATTACTAACAAACATTTTTCCGATTGTTAGTCCCGGAAGTTTATCATTATTATCTAATTGTAATGATTGTTTTAGCTCAATTTCGATTTGTTCGATTCGATTTTTTAAAATTGCCTGTGCCTTTTTGATATCCTCATGATTTTCAATATAACTATCTTCATCACTGATTTGTAAAGCTCGGCGACATTCCTCGATAACTTTTAAATTTTTATCACATTCAAATGCTCGCTGTGCCTGTTTAATCCGTTTTGAATAACTAGCAATTGTTTTTTGATAATACAACTGTTCTTTTTTATTTTTTAAATCATAATACTTTAACAACGCTTGTTGATATTCTTCAATATATCGTGTTTTAATTGCACTCATTTCTTCGCGTTCAAACTTTTCTTTTAACTGAGCATCCATTACATTTTCGATTTCTTCATAAGTTCGTTTAAAAAAATTAAAATTATTTTCTTCCAATTCTAATTGTTTTTCAATTTGTTGATAAGAACGCTGATACTGTTTTCTAATTTTATTAACAATTTCATCACGAATTTCTATTTCTGTCTGTAATTGTTCATTAGCTTTTTTACTACAAGTATTAATACTATCTTGTAATTTATTTAATTTTTCAATACTATGATTGATTTTCACTATTTTCACCTCCAGATCGTCGATAAATCCAAATCATTGAAACATCATCATCACTAGAAAAATAATCTACTAAACCTAACATATTATTGTGAAATTTAATACGATTTGTTAAATACAAATTCTCTGCTTTTTTAACAAACTCCCTTTCATCTTCAAAACTGCCACCACCATCACTAGTAAACATTATCGCTTTAGGTAACTGCCTAACTACATAAATATCCATTTTTATTTTAGGATCACTTAATGATTTTGGGTTAATTGATTTATTTTTAATAATTGATACAAATTGATCATTTTCAAATAGTGTCATACATTTGCTATCACCAATATTCATTAAAATCATTTTATTGTTAGTTAACACAATAATTGATAATGTTGCACCATAAATCAAATAAATACTATTATTGTGATGATCGTGATAATGCTCCTTTACTAGATGACGCCATCTTTCAATGATTTGACTAGAAAGCTTACGTAAATTATTATCAGAAAAATCAGTTATTGGTTTTAAAATTTCTAAAGCAGCATAACAAGCAAATTTCGATCCATAACTTGCTCTAAAACAACGCCGATCGCCATGACCATCACTAATAATAGCAATAGTTTTAATATCATCCTGATATGTCATGCTGTAATCTTCACAAGGCAATTTCTGCTTTAATTTTTGTTTTTTTATGTGAAGATAACTAAAAACGTCGATCATCATGCTTCAATTTTAAAAATTTTATTTCTAATATCATTGAACGGATCGTCTAAATTCAATTCATCATCTTCAGTCTCTCTATTTTCATGTTTAATAGTTGTGATTGTAACAATATCTAAAATATCAGCTAATTTATCTAAATTAGATATCATAAAAACCATTTCTTCCTTTTGACCAGTAAAATCCATAATACACTCATAATCGATTGAATCACGATATTCTGCTTCGCTCATATTTTTTTCAGTAATAATCGGCAAAGCAATTCTGGTTGCTCGATGAAACCATTCATTTTCTTCACATTCATTTAAATAATCTTCATACTCATCAGTTGGCTTACCATCACTGATCAATAAAATGATTGGATGATAATCACTGGCATTTTTTAGTAAATCTTCTTTATTTAACTTATTATTTAATGACTGATATAACTTACTATAATTACTTTGTCCCGTATTACTACATTCAAGATCGATAAAATTAAAATTGTTGATTTCTTGCGGTTTTTCCGGAATCCAGCGAACATCTTTATCAAATTCTAGAATCGTAATTGCCACTTTTGCAATATTATGTGATAAATCAAGGTCTTTCATTTTCGCAATATTTCTTTTTATCGCATCGTTGACTACTTCAATTTTATTTTTCATAGAAGTCGAAGTATCTACCACTAAAATAAACAACATTCTTTTTTTCTTTGCACTATTAATAAAATCATTATTATCAATAAAATTATTATCCATTTTTCTACTCCACTATCCCTTTAATCTGACGATATTCAATAATATCACCACGTTTAAGAACTAGTTTATCCCCTTTCTGCATTCTTTTATTATTAATAATCACAGTATCATTATAAATAGTAATAATATTATTTTCATAACTTTCAAATAACACTGTTGTAAATATTTCGCTACGATCAAAAATATAACCATAAATTTTTTTATAATCACTAATTAGTGTTTTTTGTCCATTAATATTGATTTTTAAATAACTAATTGTTTCAAGTGAAAAAAATCCTTCTTTAATTTGGGTATCAAATTTCTTTTTTACAAAACAATCATAGCATTGTTTAATTACTTCCATCCACATTTCATCATTAATTCTTCGTTTAGGATTTTTCAAACCAGTCGTAAATGCTTTAATAAAAGTATCCTTTAATATTTGCGGAAACCAATGCCATCGTTTCTCTAATGCCAATGTACAATCTTGATAAAATCCATTAGAATGATCAACTGGATCTAAAACAAATACCGGATTTTTACCAAAGTACTCAATTTCATCTTGAACATCCATAGGTTTTGACCACGTCTTTTTCCCCTCTAAAGGGTGATTAATATAAAACAATCTAAATAAAATAACCGCCAAAGAATAATAATCAGTAGCCAAGCTAACATTAGCCATTTTAGTTACCAGTTCCGGAGCCATGTACATCGGTGTTCCAACAACAAATTCTTTACCATCTTTATTACAATTATCTAAATCACAAATGATCACACTTTTTAATTGTTTATTGACAAAAATACCACCCGGATTAATATCCTGATAAACATAGCCTTGTTGATGAATAGCATTAAAACTAGCGGCAATAGCATAACCAACTTGTAATATCTCTTCAACATTTAAATTATATTCATCATCAAAAATAAAGTAACTTAGCGGTACATAACCACTAGGAATCCGATTCATGAGATAACCAAAACTACCTTTATAATCTTGGGTCATCATTAAAGGCCATGTAAGATTAGGATATGGCGTTTTGACCCTAGCTAATTGTTCAATATTCTTTTTTAGTGGACCACTTTTGAATTCTTCTTTATACCACTTCAACATTCTTCGATTAGTTGTAGCATAAATATAGCCCTGCCCACCTTCGCTTACATAGTCAATAACTTCACATTCACCACCAGATTGCAACGGTATCTTTTCTAAATAATTTAATGTTGTCATGTTAGCCTCCTAAAATAATTCTGACTATTCCATATTTACTACTCCAATATTTATCACATTTACCCTTGAAATTATAATTATTTAAACGTCTGAATTTATCACTAGCTTTTTTATAACTGTGATTAATAATTTCCCAATTAAGACGCTTATCAGTAACATAAACAATAATTTCATTTGGATATTCTTTCAACCGTTCATAAAAATATTGGCTTAAATTACTAATATCATTGATCATATACTTATTTCTTACATAATATGTATATTGTAAACCATAACTTTTGGGATAATTAGCAATCGCATTGATTGTTCGTGATTTTTTGATCCACAAATCATCAACCATAAAAAATTTATAAATTCCTAACTTACCGTCATTATGATCTTCAAGTAGATCCCAAGTAGTATCGATATGATAAAAACCACCATCATATTCAACCATATTCCAGGCATGATTACCTTTCGTTTTTCCTCTAATAACTAAACAATTAATACCACTATAATCACAAAGCAATTTAAATACTAAAGAAAAGCCATAACAGACCGCCACTTTGCCTTGAAAAAAACCGATAATATTATAGTCCTCATCTTTACCACTGCCACCTGAAGATACAATTTGATCATAATTAGCCAAACTAGAAATACAATTATGAAAAATTAATATTTGGTTATACTTAGGTAATTTTAAAATTTGATAATCATCAAAAAAATGCATTAATGTTTTTTTAATCTGATTTTCATAATTTAAAGTTGTTGTTTTATCATAAAGATAGTTAAAATAAATCTGTTTGTTATTTACATAACTTAATTTATATGGTGATAAATAGAAAAAGCTCGGATTATCTTCATATACATATTTAATAATTTCCTTGGCTCGATTAATATTAATCAGCTTAAAATCGAATGTAATCGATATTTGTCGATTTTTAATCGCTAAATAACAACGTCGATAAAAAGCCAATTCTTCATTTTTCAAACTTTGTTCAAAAAACTTATAGCCCTCTTTAAACATATCTACCTACTTATTTATTCAAAAATAATTCCCGCAATTCCATACTTACTATCAATAGTATAACGAGCCTTTTGCTTAAAAAGCTTATCTTTGATATCAAGTTGATAAACCGCATCCCAATAAGCAGTATTCAAGATATCATAATTAAGCTGATGATCTCCAATATAAACAATTATCTCTTTAGGATACTCTTTTAAGCGATTATAAATGTAATTAGATAATTGTTGATGGCTACTGACTGTATAGCCATTATATCCAAAAAAAGTATACTGCAATCCGTCACTCTTAGGGAAAACATCATAAGTATTTAGTTCCCGCGATTTTTTCATCCAATCATCATCAACCATAAAATATGTATATGCTCCAAGCAAACCCATATTTTTTTCCTTGCTTAGATCCCAAGTTGCATCGATATGATAAAAACCACCATCGTATTCAACCATGTTCCAAGCATGCAAACCATTATCCATTCCATAACAGCAGCCAGTTGCAATCAAACAACTGACACCACCATAATCACATAACAACTTAAACACTTGTGAAAATCCGTAACAAACTGCCATTTTCCCTTTAAAAACACCAATAATATTATAATCTTCATCAACTCCATCACCACCACTAGATACCTCTGGATCATAAGTACAGATACTAGAAATCAAATTATGAAAAATTTGAATCCGATTATATTTAGGTAATTTTAAAACTTGATATTGATCAAAAAAATTCATGATTATTTTTTTGATTTGAAATTCATGTTCTTCACTAGTTTTTCTATCATAAAGATAATTAAAATAAATCACAGCCGGATTACCAGCACGATAAGAAATTTTATAAGGAGAAATATAGAAGAAACTAGGATTATCTTCATATACATATCTAACTATTTCTTTAGCTCGATTAGCACTTATAATATGATAATCAAAAGTAATATATGGAATATAGGCTCTTAAAGCATCATAAACCTGATCATAAAAAGCACGTTCTGCCTTTTCGTTTAATCTAGATTTAAAAAATTTATATCCTGCTTTAAACATCTTTGCTTCCTCCCATAATTACATTGTTTTTATCGCCATTAAAACATCTTCTAATAAAATCTCATAATAAGGAATATTATTACGTCGATATCGTTGTAAATTTATTTTTTCAAACCAGCTTCGTGCTATTAATTCATTGCCTTCTTTGATTTTATTTTCTTTTTCATCCAATGCAAAGATAGTCTGAATTGCTGCCATAGCATTAGATGAAATAATAATACGATTTTGATTACAAATCTTGGCAAACACTTGATATAATTGTTCACTATTGTAATCGGGCAAATTAATGATCTTACACCGTCTAATAAAACTTGCATCAAAGTTTGTCAAATGCATTAAACTTTCCGGAGTCATCTTCACAATTATTTTCACGCCGCGTTCATAATATTTTAATAATATTTGTACAGTCTTATAATCAACAACATTACTACTATCTAAAACAACTAATTTATTTAGGGCATAGCCACGATAACAATCTTCTTCAAGATGAAGATAATCAGCTTTAATATAATCATCATCAAAAATTAAATTAATGGCATAATATGTTCTAGTAATAATATCAATTGTTTCTTTTCTACCGCTTCCTACATTACCGACAATTACTAAAATTGGATCAATATCATCATTTAGATTATGGAGTTTCATTTCCAAAGAAATTTTTTTTCTTAACAAAAAACTATCTAAATATTCCCGTACCGGTTCATTTCTAACCATTGTATTAACATCTTTTATAATTTTTTTTAATAATTGTGATTTGTTTTGCTCTTTTTCCAGGTAATTATCTACTTTTTCTTTAACCATTATTGGTAAACAAGTTAAATCAAAACTATTTTTATGATCATCGATTCGTTTTATTTGCATTTTTTTAAATAGTTCTTCAACCATATTACTAGTTATTTCACCTTGATGATAAACAAGCATTATATACTTATTAACATAATCTAAAGTCTGTTCATCAATTGTTTCATTATTACTAGCTAATAATTCTATAAATATTTGTTTTAAATCAGCTTCATTCATATTCTTTAAATTAATACTTATAATGTTATTACCGATAATATTTTTGTAAGTATTAATAATGATGATTACCTGATGTTTTTTGCAATAAGCAGTGATTTTACTCAAATCATCAACTTCTAGCTTTTCACCATGTTCAACTAAATAAATATTTTCCAATGTTAAATTGTTTAAGTTCGCTTTAATATCACTAACGGTCATATTAACAACCGTTAATGAGTTACTTTGATTTAAATAATCAATTATCATCAATGACAATGTTGTTTTTCCACTTTGCTTAGGACCAGAAATAACAATTAATTGATTCTCTTTGGCAGAAAGATATAATTCTTTAAATTCATTTAAATAAGTTTCTAATCGCATCATTTTTATTCCTCTTAAATCTTATCTAGTTCTTCTTGTTTATATAAAGTGACATCTTCTTTAATAAAAATAAACTGGTCCTGATTAGTTTCTTGAGCACGGCGGTGATTAATGATTCGTAAAGATTCAAACACCTTTTGTGGTAATGAAGCATTATAATTTTTAGCTTTTCCATTACTAACTAGATCATTGAAAAGATTTAATAATTCATCTTGAACATCATCAGCAATTTCAATTTGATTATTTTTAGCTATTTTTTCAAAAATGTGATATAATTCTTCACCACTATAATTATGCAATTCAATAATTTCAAAACGACGTTCCATTCCATCATCTAAGTTTAAAAAATTAGTTTTATTTTTAGGATAAACACAAACTGCCACAAGTAGATTAGGAAATTGCTCCTGGTCTTCAGCTGCCTGGATGAAATCATGCATCATTAATGATCCTGCTGATGTTTCCACAAAGAAATTACCCTCATCAATACAAAGCAATCTGCCTGTTCGATTAGCTTCTTTCATCTTTTTAATAAAACTACTTTCGCCATCACTTTCAATATTGGCAGTTTGCTTAGCATCAAAATAAATTGGATTTTCTGAAGATAAAACGCCTAAATTAGTTAAAAATTTAGCTGCTAGTTTTAACATCGTGCTTTTCCCAGTTCCCGCATTTCCGACAAATAAAAGATGACGATTCATTCGCATCGATTTAATACCACGCTTTTGATTTTCATGATTAATATCGATTTTAGTTTTAATATCTGCAAAATGCTTTTTGACATTATCAAATCCTTCATATTTATCTAAGATGTCATATACCTCTTTAAGGGCATATTCAGGATTATTTAAGTTGTGTAAAATATTAGTAACTGATTTTAAATATAATGATGGAAAATCAGCTAAAGTTATTAAATCTTCACTATTTTTATCATAATCTTTTCTTTTATAATAATTATTTGTAAGCTGAGCAACTAAATCTACAGCTAAACTTGCATTTTTTCGATCAATATTACCAGTTCTTTCCTGATAAATAAAATATCCTTTTAAATAATCATTTAAATCATAGCCAAATTCATTAGTTTCCGTTGAAAAGACTAACTGTTCTTTTTTTCTCAAGATTTCAAAAATTTGATATAATTCATCAGCTGTATAGTTATGTAAAGTAAACTCTCTAAATCTTCTTTCAATCCCACTATCAAGATCATAAAACTTCTGCTTATTTTCAGGATAGATAGCCATAACAATCCGTAAATCCGGATAATTTTCAAAATCTTCAGACGGATTTAAAATTGGCGATATCATTTCCTTCCCAGCATTGCCAATATTACAATAATAATTAGCTTCATCGATAAATAACAAAGCTCCTTTATCATTGGCTTCTTCAATTTGAATTGCTAAATCACGTGAAGAAGTCGAATTAGCTTTTAAACTAATCATAACTTCAGAGGCTAAAACACCCATTTCATAAAAGAATCTAGCTAATAATTTAGCTGTTGTTGTTTTACCAGTACCAGGATTTCCGATTAATAAAATATTTCGTTTTGTTTTATTAACCACAATTCCTTTAGCTTCAGCTTCTTTTTCTCTTAAAATATCAAATCTCAATTCTTCAATAAATTCTTTTAAATCGCTCATCCCGATATAATTTTGATCAATTTTTGTGAAAATTTGATCAATTATTTTACGACTACCGACATCAATAAAATAACGCTGATAATCTTTAAAATCTTCCATAATTAATTCATTAGCATAACGATTGCGATCATTCATATTTTTTACTACATTATCAAAAACATTATTAACAACACCAGCATTACCAAAAGATCTTTTAGGTGAAAATTTTTTTAAGTTTTTAAAAAATCTGCTCGTATCAATATCTTCATTTACTTTAATCTGTTTTTTTTCACATAGCTTATAAAAAATATCTTCTAATAAATCACTTGGATAATCATCAATCACGATTTCTTTAAACCGTCGTGGTAACCCTTCATTCATTTCATATAGTTTTCTTGTTTTTTGATAACCTGCTAAAATAATACAAACATCATGATCCAATGCTCTTGCAACAATAGTATCAATGGCTTCTTGACGATACGCACCACTATTATCTTCACTACTTCGATTAGGATCTGCATATAGTGAATAAGCTTCATCAATAATTAAAACACCACCTTGAGCACTGTCAATTACTCGATTAGTTTTACTTGGAGTTTGACCAACATATTCACCAATTAAAGCTGAAGAATTTACCAAAACTACATTTCCATTTTTTAATATTCCCCGATCTTTAAAAATTCGCCCAATTAATTTAGCGACAGTTGTTTTCCCAACACCAGGATTACCAATAATCATATAATTAGGACATTGATAAGAATTCTTAGCATCGCCAATCTCTAGTCGGTTTTTAACATCAGCTACTACAAATTTCTTCTTTTGGCTTTCTTTAACAAAATTTTTCAATTCCTTATCTATTACTGCAGCAACATTTTCCCAGCCCTTAGTATTCATTAATACTTCATAAGGGTCTTCTTCTAGCTCTTCATAATAATCAAAGATTTGTTTTATTTTTTGTTCATCAATATAAGTTATAACTTCATTAGTTTTCATTAGATATTCTTCAAATTTAGAAAAAATTTCACCCATAGATAAATATTTTAAACAAACATGCGGGTTTTCTTGACTACCAGCATTAGAATAACTATTTTTAATTTCATCTAGATTTTCCTCTTTAGTTTTATCTAACATAGCCATTCTAATAATTTCTGCAATCATATCAATATTATCTTCATCAAAATCAATTTTCCGTTTACCATTAGCAGTCATGATTCCAGTAATCTTTAATTTTCTTAAAAATAATTGAATTTCATGAGTATCAGGTGATCCTACTTCGTGATTTAAATTATCTTTGAATAAATCGAAAAAATAATTATTAGCTGGATTTTTAAATTCCGTTAAAATCGTATTAATACTTTGTTCCTTAGCTACAAAAATAGTTAAATTTTCATCATCATAATCTTTTCCCTGTTGTAATAAATCATAATAGCGATCAAAAGCATCAGCTGGAGAATTTGTGTAATTAATAACATTTGAAAAAATTACCGCCGTTTTATGCTCACGATCATTTATTTGTTTTTTATAAGTATCAAAAAATTCACTAGTAGTAATCTCAGGATATTTCAAGCGAATATCTGACTTTTCAGTTTCCTTTTCTGCTACTACCTCTTCATCATCGTCATCTAAAAGACTACGTCTCTTTCTTTTTTTCTTTTTAACCGCTTGTGGTCGTACTAGGCTGGCACTGTGTTCATCTAAATAATATTCTCCTAAATTTCCTGCTCCATCGAAAAAGATAATTTTTTCATAACCTTCCTTTTGTAAGTGATAATGTAAATATTCATCAAAATTACGACTTACTAAATCATCACAAATAAAGACATTATCGTTATTTCCTGCAATCAGCCGAATATGATAGCGAGCATTTTTATCTAAAATTGATCTAGCCATCACTACCCCTCCCTTCTAATTAAACTACATTAAGCGACGAACCTTTAAGATTCTTTGATCATCAGACAATTTACCGATTGACGAACGATTACAGCCATTACCCCCATGAATAGCATCTTGGTTATCTTCATCAATCGCTTGATGAACTAGTTGTTCCGTCAAATCATTTTCATGTTGATTATATGGATCACCTTTGATGCGATGAACATGAAACTCTGACTGTAGTCGAGTATCAGGCGAACCGATATAATTGATCTCAATCATAAATTCAGATTTAGTACTTTCATCTTCAAATAAAACAAAGATTGGTTTAGTAAAATCATCCTCATTTTCTTTTTCCCCTAAGCGCATACTTTTAAAAACTCGGCCATGTTCTTCAAATTTATCAATAATGCTGTTCATAAATGACTCTCTTTCTAAATAATTACCAAAATATGCTACAGCATCATTAAATGCTTGATCAACTTGAGGATATAAACATTTTATTTTTGCTACTTCTTTTTTTAACTGAGCTAAAGTATAAGCGTTTGTTTCATCTACTAATTTAGCTTGATATGTTTTTAATAATTCTACATTTAGATCGATTTTCTTTTCTGGTGAAAAATATCTTAATTCTTTTTTAGTCATTGTTTTAGACACTCGTTTTCCATCTGTCATTTGATTTACTGTATCTAAAACATCCTGATTTAATTTCATTCTTTCTTCACTATATTTAAGCAAATAATCAATGTGATATGTTGCTTCTTTTAATAAATTATTATATTCTTGACGTTGCAAATCAAAGTTAAGAATTTCCTGGTAACATTGACTATTAACATCGATTGCTATAGCCATTGCGGCTTCATAAAGACCATTTTGGATATTAGTACGACATGTTTCTAAAACATTTTTTAAGTTATTGATAACATTAATATTATTGTAGTGTTCATCATATCCTGCTTCTAATGTTTGTAAAGCAGCTTGAGCTTTATTTAAATAGGCCAAAGCATATTCGTTAGCTTTAACTTGTTTAGAAGCTAGATCATGTTCTAATACTTTTAACTCATTGATATTAGCAGCATACATAGCATTAAGATCGTTTTGATATGATTTGGTCATATCATTAATTTCATTACGATAATTTATTATTAATTTATCATGATAATTCTCAATTGTTTTAGCCGCTTCGTTAGTTGCTTCGTTGAAAATTTTAGAAACATACTTTAAATCTTGATTGTCTTTTAATTTTTGGACATAATTATTCATAGTATTATTAATTTGATTGACTATTTCTTGATTTGATGTTTCTTTATAGTTATCAATTTGGTTAATTTTATTATTAATATCATTAATTTCTTTTTCAAAAGCTTTTAAAGCCGCCATTTTTTTAGCTCTTATTTGTCTTGCATAAGAATCATATACTGAATAACCTTTAAGACGTCCAAAAGTATCATATAATGCAATAGCACTAAGCTTTTGATAAGATTCTAAATATTGAAAATCTTCTGCACTAATTGTAACTCTACTACTCATTTTTTATCTCCTTCTAATTGCCCGGTTTAATTTTCCAGCAAATTTTTGTATATTTATATCCTTACTAGCTTGTAAATTAGATACGGCTTGTAAATCAACAAATGGTATATACCAAATATCATTTTCTTCATAACCACGATCATCAATCTTAAGATCTAATTGTCTTAAAATTCTAAGTAACATTTGATAATCATCAAATTCAGCCGAAGATAAGTAACCTTGATCACCAAAATCATCATATAATAAAATAATGTTACGATAACGATCACCTAAATCTTCAGGACGAATATAAATATGAATTTCTAAATCACCAGTACTAATTAAGATCCCATGTAAGCTTCTTCGCGGATCACCAATTAATTTTTTCGCTAACATCTTATAATTGACATATTCTAATGCACTATCGTCAATTGCTTTTTCTACTTTAATTTGACTTTTTTGAACATTACGTTTTATTTCAAATTGCTTAATAATATCATTCATTATTTCTTTACGTAAATAATATTTTTCTTGATTGTCTTGAGCTTTAGTATAGACCTCAAAGAGCTGGTTTAATGATTCATTTAAATTGCGACTTTTTTCAATTAAAGTTGTAATTGCGATACTTTCTTCATCTAACAAATAATCATCAATACCACGATGTTCAATTTCTTTTATTAATTCTAATTCTTGTTCTAACTGATTAAAATATTCTAAATATTTACCAAAAGACCAAAAGTCTATTTCTTTGATTATATTAATTTTATTTTCATCAAAATCATTTAAATAAAAAGTATCTGTTACATCAATTTCATTAATTTTTTTAGCATAATCTACCTCCCAGCGAACCATATGATTATAAATACTATAAAATAAATGGCTAGTATATTGTTTATATAATTGATACTCACTTACCCATTGATCAGATAATTCCGCAACCTCGATTTCTAAACGATGTAGCGCTGACGTTGATGAAATAGCGACCGCTGTTTTAGCTTCATACATTTCACCATCATCAAGAATATTAAATTCTTTTTCAACCTCTTTAATCGTATCAAGTTTATCAGGGGTAAATTTTTGATGTGGTATCTTTGTAAAAACTGCCACTACATTTCTAAACTCATTAACATAACGACCAGCAATTTCACGCTTTCTTTTTAAATCTTCTTTGATATTTTGTTTTAAACCCTCGATATTTTTTTTAAGATTATTTTCAATCTCTTTCATTTGTCTTTTTAAAGATGAAATTTCACGATTCTTTTGGCGGATTTCTTCTTGTAATTCTTTATCTAAACTAGTAATTTCCCCACGAATAAATCGCTGATATTCTTTAATTTTACGGCGATATTCCTGTTCCAGTTTTTTTCGTTCAGTTTCATTTTGACGAATCATTCGTTGTTCTAAACGCTTTAATTCCTGTTCGAACTTTCTTTTCTCTTTGGCTAATTTAGCTCTATAATCTTCATCAAGCTGATTGATTCGTTGCTTTAATAAAGCTAATTGTCCTTGATATCCATTCATTATCAATTTCCCCTTTTATTCCGGTTTTATCTTCTGGCGGATTTGATTAACTTGTTTTTGCTTTTTTTCAATATATTCTTTTAATAAATCTTCAGCTTCTTTTAATTCTGTTTGAATATTATTTAAAATATCTTTAATTTTTTGGCTATTATTTTCCTCTTTGTATTCTTCAAAAACATCTTTAGTAATACCATAGTGCCTTAAAGTACCATCAAATTGTTTTTGGAGCAAATCATTTTGACTTTGATTTTGGTTAAATGTTTCATTTAATTCTTTGATATCTTTTTTATAGTTTTCGTTTTCTTTAATGATTGTTTCGTTTTGCGCTTTCAATATTTGATAATCTTGTTTTAATTGTTCATTATCTTTGACTAGTTGTTCATTTTCTTGTTTAAGCTTTTCATACTGTTTTTTTAAAGAACTATTTTGAGTTATTAATTCTTCATTTTTAGCTTCTATTTCTTTAATTACTTCTTGATCGATCATCTCGTCATTAGAAATAATATGAATTTGCATCTTTATCTCATCATCGATAGTTAAACTAATTGTAGTATCATCTAAATTAATTTCAATCTCTTCACCATTAATAACTACTTTATCTTTACTTCCATTGTTTTTGTAAGTGATAATAAAACTATCATCACTGCTTTTAATTGCTCGTATTCTTAAATTACCACCACTTAAATATTTAATAATATTTAAACACCCGCCATATTTACCAGTGCGATTGTTTTCCAGTCCCACAATATCAAAATCATCAAACTTTTTTGATGAAATAGTTATATCAGTTGTTTCTTGATAAGGAATCAATAGATGACTTCCTCGATCTAGCACTCTATTTATTTCCATTGTTCATATCTCCTATAATTGCTTCATATAATATTTTATCTTCCTCACTAGGGATTCCTTCCATAATATATTTATTACCATCAATATATATATTGGCTTGCCGTTCTTGATAAAAATAGGCTTTGTCTTTTTGATATCTAGAAGTTAAAAAAATAATATTTTGATTAGTAGATCCCCGCCCTGCTTCATTATTATCAAGTTGTTCAATAAATGGTCCATCAATTAATAAATCAGTCAGATTTAATAAATCATCAATATCTTGATCATGTTTATTTACTAGCTCATTATAAGTGTAACCACTATAAATAATTACTCCCTTGGCTTGTTTTTTCACTTCTCGAACAAGCATCACTAACGCTTTAGCTTGTAAAAAGGGTTCCCCACCAGAGATTGTTATTCCTTCATTATCTGGATATTCATTGATCCAGTTTAAAATAGTTGCAACTTCCACTCCATCGTCTTTTTTGATTTCATGGCTTTCTTGAGCAATACAGCCTGGACAATTTTTTAAACATCCCTGAACCCAGATAATGCTCCTTAAATATGGTCCTAAAACTGTAGATGATGGTTGAAAATGCATTAAATGTAATTTCATTTCTCAGTTTAAAAAAGAATATAACAAAATTCCACCAACTAAAAGAATAAGACCATATGTTAAAATTGTTTCCAAATTAATGATAATTGCAATAACAGCAATAACTACAATTACCCATTTCCAAGGAATTGATAGCAGCAAACGAAACACTCCTACAATATTTGAAAAAATACTGTTAAAAACAGCATTAGAAGTATGAACCAATTGATCTCTTTGAACTTGCAATAATGATGGTTGATAATTAGTTTGATTATATCTTGCCTCTAAGTTATCTTTTTGGGGATCATTATAAACAAACACCTCTTGTTTTTCTTTTTTTCGTTCAAGCCTTTTTTCCTCTTTTTCTTTCTTACTCTTTTTTTCCTCTTTATCCGATGTATTTTTCGCTATAAATTTTTTTATAATTTGATCCATTTCTTGATCACTTATTGCCATTATTAATCCCCTCTTTCTCATAAACTGAGCCTATTATAATCCTTCATAACTAACATTATTATGATAAATAATATCATTATCTCTAATTTCAAAACATTCAAAATTTTCTAATAAATCAGCTACATTTTCTCCAGAAAGTTTATTAATACGTTCACGATGGGTTTGCGAATTACTGTAATAAGTATCGCGTAAATGAAAAATATCTAATCGACTATGTCCATGACCACGGCCATCCAATTTATAAACATAATCATGCTTCCCGTAATAATCAACAATTGTAAAAGCACTTCCAGGTTGCATTTTAAATAATAGCGTTATATTGTTCTTTCCTAAAATTGCATCGTGTTTTAACGAACTAAAATCACGATTAAAATTATTTGAATAAATTGATAATTTAGCAATGTCAATCATTTTGTTTTCAAATTTATCACATAAAGTACAATTAACATCAAACAAAATCACAGTATAACTATTACTAATATAAGATAACTCGGCTTGAAAATACTCCATTAATTCTTTAGTACCATTAGCTAAATTAATACAAATTATCTTATTTTGCTTAACTGTATTACTAATACTATAATGACAATATTTATTATTTAAATCACTAATCGAAAAATTCAATTTTTTTAATAACTTTCTCACTGGAGCAGCAGACATTTTAGTGAGCTGATCTTCTTCAAACATTTCTTTAGCCTCTATTAAATCTTGTCTTAAAGCAGTGCTATTAACTTTGCCGATTAAATCATTACATTTATCAATTAATACCCTTAAACTTAGATTAGTATATTCCATAATTGAATGTAATTTTAATGGTATTTTTTCCGCTTTCATAATAGTTAAAACACCATCTAAGTAAGCACTATCATCCCGCAGTAAATCATCATTACTATCAACTACCCTAACAATATCATTAAATCCAACACCTAATAAGGGATGATAATATGGATAATCCTGATCAATTAATATTAATTGGTTTTGCGTATCATGTAATCTTTTTTTAGTATATAAAATAGTATTAGTTATTTCTCGATGGGTAAAACTATTATTGCTGGCACTAAAAAAAACAATTGTCGGTTCATTGTTGTAATACATTTTTTCAATATGTTTTTCTAACAATTTTAATCGATACTGTAAATTGCTCCCTCCAAAAACATAAATATTTTTATTACACTGATCATAAAAATCATTTAACCTCATCTTTTGCCGACTAATTCGACCACCATATCGATCATCCATTATTTTTCCTCCTAATCATCATATTTACTAAATTGATAAATAAATGGTTTTAATCCATCTAACTTAATAATCGCCTGACCACGATGAAGTGATAAAATATCATAATCTTCAACAATATGTCCTTCTTTTTGGACATTAATTGGTTTTTCTTTTTCATTGTAATAATAAAAATTGACATAATTTTCACCAAAATTATCTATAATATATTTACGAGTCTGAAAATCTAAAACATAAAAAACAAAAACGTTCATAAATCCGCTTAATAATGACTTAGCTGTAAATTCTCCATAAGCTTCCTCAAGCTGATGTATATTTTGAATGCCACAAACACACTTTGCCCCTAATGAACGTCCAAAATTTAATGCATCTTCCAAATGATTTAATTTAGGCAGCAGCTTTAATTCATCTATAATAAAATAACAATCACCATTACTTTGATTTCTCCCCAAGGCCTCTTTTAATGCCAAATCAAATAACAACGAATATACCGGTGACAATACCTGTCCTTTAGTTAAATCATATTCAATAAATATTTTAACACCATTTTTATTACGAACTGTTTCTATTATTGAAACATCTTTATTAACATCACTTTGACAAAAAGCATCAGTAAAATAATCTTCAATCATACTTCTAAGTTCCCCAAAAACTCCTAATGCTTGTTTACTTTTGGCATCCCCAACAGCTGACTCAGTATTTCTAAAATGACATTCTTTTAAAATTACTGCAATTTCACTGTCACTATGATTTTGAAAAAACTCCCAAATAGTTGCATTTGATAATGAAGCTTTTTTATTGACTTTAAGATTAAAAACATCCTCTTTACTTTTTAAATTTTTTTTCATATCAGCATCAATTAACCCCTCATTAAAAGCGATTAAGATATTAGCAAATATTTGCTGGGCTGCATTTGAAAAAAACGGCTGACTTTCATTTTTACGATCAATAAAATAAGATTTAGCAATTTCTCTAGCAAAACTTCTTTGTTCTTCTACATCATTTGAATAAGCTCTAATTTCCTTAAACACATTATAAAAATTAGTTATTGATCGATAATTTTTTCCAGTAGCTATTAAAATATCTTTTTCTTTATTATAATAACGATAAAAATCACCTTTAGTATCAAAGATCATCGCAAATGAATCATGATTTAAATTATTAATATCTTTCATTACTTTATGAATTACATTAGTCTTCCCTGTTCCAATGGCACCAATTAACAACAGATGTTTTGATAATAACTTAGAATTTAAATAAATATTATCATCATCACTTGGAAAACTTACAATATAATCACTAAGATATTTAGATTCATTTCGGTTATCATTAACAATTGAACCAGCAATTGCTGATTTATTTAAATCCCTAATCATTGTTCATCCCTCATAAAATTCAATCCATTTCACTGCCATTGTAATTATCACTACCATCATCATGATCATTATCATAGTCGCCTGGATTATAATCATCAGGATAATTCATGGCACTATCATATTCATCCATTAAATCATTACCTTCTGTTAAATCATTCCACTCCTGTTGCTCACTAGCGCTGGCATTAGTATATGAAAAGGCATTCCATTCACGATTTCCATTTTGATCTTGACTAATCGTATAGCCCATATATACATCAGGCCGTTGGGAACCGTTTGATTTAAAAGTTGTAACATTTTCATATACTTTATTCCCTGAATTTAATTGATTTGCCAACTCATTTTCATGAATTTTATAAGAACCGCGATTTAAATTAGCATCTTGAGCATCGATATTTTCTGCTTCACCAGAACCATTAAATCTAGTTGCAATCAAATGTCCACCATCATCAGTCGCTAAACGGTCATTGCCACCAGCAGTTCTTTGTGCATAAACATTACGTTTCCCGTTTTCCAATGTCAGCTGTCCTTTAGCTGTTTTACCATATTGATTTTCACTGTATTTATAATTCCCGGGTAAATTTTCATCAAATAAATTTTCATTATTTAAATCGTCATGTAAACTCACAATATCCCCTCACTTTACTTTTTAATATTGTAAATTTCATCCTTAATCAGCAGCTTTTTTTAATTATAAATAATATGTTGTTATAAAATATTGTACCAAAATTAACATTATTATTAAATCAAATTTATCTAAATAATTTTAAAATTTGGTAAATTTCCCATTTTACCTTTCAATTTTACCAAAATGTAACATTTTTTAAATAAAATAATAGTTACTCTGCCAACATCTAATTATGCTTAAATTCATTATTTACATAGAATATAATTTAAACAAAAACTACTTTTATTTGTTTTATAATTTTAACAGCAATTATTACTATTTCATCAATCGAGTAGGAGAGAATAGATAAAGTAGAATTGATCATGTATTCTCGTCCTCTCACACCACCGAGCAAGCCGTCCGGCACTCGGCGGTTTAAATCTATGCTGAAATATGTTTTAACTGATACTGGTCTGTCATTGATGGCAGCCCTTTTCTTCTTAATAACTCTTTGGTTACTTTATTTTGTAGAAATGTACTTGCACATCTTGCGTATGATTTGCGAGTATTTGACCACATCTTTGCTTGTAGTGCATTTACCCCCAGCTTTCTTAACTGCTTTTCTCTATTCTTGACTGTTTTCCATTTCCATAGATACATTCTGATTCTGAACCGTATCCATCCGTCGAGTCTTTGATATATCGTTTTGAATCGCCCAATTCGATAGTAATTTATCCATCCTCTGATAAGTTGTCTAAGCTTTGTACATCTGTGTTCCCATGACACCGACTAGCTTCTATTCGTTAGCTTCTTCAGTTTCTTCTTCAGTTTATTGACTGATATTTGATGTGGTTTTGCTTTTGGTCATATTGACTTTTAATCCCAGTTTGTTTTCGATGAATTTACTTACGCTTATCATGACCCTCTGCTGACTTCTTGTGATTCGTTGTTACTAGGAATTTCTTCCATCACAAGACCTCCCGGGATAAGGTCATATCTCTTTCACTCCATATATCCGCCATATTTACACATAGCAGTTCTATTCCGCAACCTCTTATATAAAAGTTAAAATAAGATTACCCAAATTGTTGCAGATAAGTGGTTACACTTTGCATTAATCAGGGTAATCTTTTTTGATATAATTCTTTCCTGTAAAGGAGTGAATTATATTGAATACAGCAGTCATTAAATTAAATAATTTGGATCAGGCTTTAATGTTAAGCAGAGCCTATAAGGAAGGAGAAATTAAATTGAATGTTTCTAAACTTGCAAGAGAATTAAACTATAGCCGAAAAACACTAAGCAGAAGGCTAAACGGTATCGCACCTAAAAAAACAAGAAACAGAAAAAGATATTTAGATGATTATAAAGATCTTATATACAAATATTTGTGTGATGAACAGA